>DAIEQT010000277.1 GCA_027347545.1 Ignavibacteria bacterium
GTTCGACGGGAAAACAACTGTTGAGAAAAATTCAACTGTTGAAATATCTTCAACTCTACAGTTGAAGAAATCTCAACTCAAGAGTAGAAGAAATCTCAACTCTACAGTTGAAGAAACGTCAACAATTAAAGAAAACAATAAAGAAAAAGTAAAAGAAAACAATAAAAAAAATATTACTCAACTTTTTCCAAAGTCTATCCATCCGATCCAACAATTCATAAAAGATAATTGTTCACGTGTATCTAGGATCGAAAAACAATTAACCTTTAACGAATGTGAAAACTTATTGAAGGAGCATACCGAGGAGAGGGTAGAAGATGTTTTACTTGCATTGGAGAATTTTAACAACATAAAAAAATATGTCAGTGTAAATCTGACCGTAAGGAATTGGTTAAGCAAGTCAGAAAAGAATAAGAATACTTTCAAGCGTATAGCAAAAGGAGAGGTTACAGACCAGCAGCTCGCAGAAGAGCTTGATAAGGCGTTCAGATAGATTCGAACGGAGATCGCGCCACAGCGACGAGCTGGTGCATTAAGAACTGTAAAATCTTAGAGTATTGCGATGGCAAAAATAAAATTAGAAAATTTGAAACAGCAACTCACTGAGTTAACCGCGGAAATCGATTGGAGAGAAAAACAGATTTCCGGCTTACTGGATTACGGCAAAACTGTTGAGATGAAAAAAGAAATTATCATTCTGAAAGAACGTCGGCATGAATTAATAAGGCAGATGGAAGAGTTCCGGCAAAGGAAAGCGTTTATCAAAAACCGTGGCAAATTAAGAACCATAGGATTTCGGAACGGTAACCGCACTGTAATGCTGTAAGGTTGTAGGGAATATGGAAAGATAACATGAACAATAAAATAACACCGGAAAAAGAGAGCCAGGCAATAATTGAACGCGATTTGCTGAGGGCGATGGACTTGCTGAAGGAAAAAGGAATTGAGCGCACAGATAAAACTTTGTTAGACGAGTTTGTTGAAGTTCTGCAAAATACTTTAACAAAACATTTAAGAGACATTCGCGAGATCTGTGATGTTGTTGAAAACCGCCAGAATGAATTACTGTTTTGGTTGCAAGAGACAAAAAAGATGATAGATGCGCTTTGCGTTTACAAAGAAAAAATTGATGAAGACGCCTTAAAAAAGTTTTCGAGCTATGTTGATAAAGTTGAGCGAGAAGTTGTCTCTCGCTTTAATACGATGCTAAAACCAAGCAACAACTAACCATAAACAAAAAGGAGTAAGACCATGCTGGTAGACAGAGAATCAAAAATTGCAACCCTTGAAAATATTCAAGAGGATCTATTACAAACTTATAAGGTGGCAAAATCGACAGAGACCAGAGTAGATGGTGAGAATCGCTTGAAAATCGAGCGCGCCAAAGACGAAATAGAACGTCTTCACAAATCGGTTGGTCGACTGATTCAGTATTATAAAACCGCAGCGCACTAAGGAGACATCATGGCAAACTCAAAAGAAGAAATGCTTCCTTTGCTTAAGTCTTTAGAGGAAGACCTCAGCCGGTTATCAGAAAAACAAAAAATGGTTGAGAAGCTTACACCATCCGGGAAAATGGTTGAAACCGAAATGGCTCAGCTCTTTTCAAAAATAAGAGATGCACTTGGGAGCCTATCGACAAATCTCGCGGTGGTCAAGAAATTAATTGAGCAACTCAATTACGGAAATTCTTTTATAGTTGATGCGCTGCGGGAGGGATCTGATGAATGACGCAGAAATCAGAAAAATGCGAACTGAGCGCGAAGAGTTGACCACTGATATTAGCCATCTAATGCGTTGCGCAGACTTCTTTCCCGAGATCACGGCAAGGATTGACTACATCTATGAATTAATTGAAGGCACCGCGAGGTTGAAGACTGAGGCACCAATAAAGGAATTTATTTCAACGCTGCAAGCAGCCGAACAAGACATTAAAAAAGCTTTTGATATGCTTGCCGTTCAGATACGAACGAAGCAAAACAGAGTTAATGATTTGAGTAGTGTTCCGAGTTATTGATTGATAATGAGAAGCCGGAATTTCTCCGGCTTCCATTTTAGACTAAATGAAACGTTCCAGTTGGAATTATGAAACATGAAACGGTAGACAAAAAATATTTCATTTAAAAGAACGCTTCTAAAAAAGAGGTGTGAAACGCGATGGCAAGAACAAGCATTATCCCGCAGCATATAAAGCAAAAAGTTTGGGAAGAAATTGAAAAGGGAACACCTTACTCTCTGATTTCTGAGGAATGGCAAATATCTAAAGCAACGGTAAGCCGAATAAAATCGGAAAAAGAAAAAGAGCTTGGGATTGTGTTGGCTAAGCAACCGATTTCAAAGAACGAAATGACAAGGCGTGAGAAAATCGGAAAGTCGGCAATTGTATTACAAACAATAAAGAAGGCTGATTTCATTACAGAAAATTTCTTAGATGCGTTTGGCGTGATTTTCCACAATTCTAACCATTTGGTTGAAATAATTGACCACTCACGAGACGAAGCCGATTCGCTGAAGAAAAAGCAAGAAGAGATACTTTCAAAATTTGAGGAATTCATAGACCAACCGGAAGAGGGAGAAGAAAAGAAGCAAACCCGTTATGATTTGAATTCAATGATACGCGAATCCATACAAAAAATTAACGACTTCTTTGCGCGGGACATGATTCGAATAAAAGCTGTAGGAGAGATGCGGAAGCACCTTGAAACATTTCTAAAATTAAAAGAAGAGATTTTGGATTTAAGCCAAGTTAAGAAAATATTTGATGCGTTTTTTGGAGCTTGTAATACGTTGGACGATAAAGAGTATTGCGCTTACCGCGATAAAGTAATTGAATTGGCTCCCGCAACGAAAGCCTTCTTTATCCGCCATGAAGGCGGGGACGAATTACACAATGTAAGTTCATCAGCAGAGGAAAAATTATGAACGAAGAAAATGAGTTAGGTCTAAGCATCCGGGCTAGGATATTGCCGCTGATTGAAGGCGCCGATCAACTGATGAACCAGATAGAAAATCTTCCGAGCAAAATTTCAAACCGGATGAATGAAACGATAAGTTCACCTACTTTCCAGGAAGGACTTAGCCCGCAGCAGATAAAAAAAGTTGAGGGGTTTGCGGGTTTCAATGATATGTATGAGTTTGAAAAACTTCAGCAGAAACAAAAAGATCTTATGGAAGAGTTAGATATCGATCTTTCTTCTGGAAGAATTACCAAAGCTCAGCGAGGAAAATGGCAGAAGAAATTCGGAAGGCAAGGGAATGTGATTGAAGGTTTCACAGAGGACTTAATAGAACAATTAAACGAACCATATTTTGATTTCTTGGGCCCGGATAAAAAGAAAATGCTGATGAGTGCGTTAAACGAAGGGACGCGCGAGGCAACGGACAACGTTGAAAAATTGAACAGGGAATTTGAGCGGGTTGCGGATGGTATCAACAGATCCAGTAATGAAGCGCGAAACCTATTCGACCAACTGAAAGCTGCCGGCGTTCTTTCCTTTGCCGGATCGATTGTTAATATGGGATTGGACTATTGGATCAAAACGGAGCAGATAAAAGGAGCTGAGCGGACGAGTTTTGATTTCAGTAATCCGATGTCTATGTATGCGCAACAAAAACAATTTGAAGCGTATAAAACGACAACCGAGCGAATGCGGGATTATGAAATTAACGGCGCTGGAATTGGTTTAGCTGGCGGGCTCGGGCTTGCAGCAATTGCCGGTGTTACGGGTGGAGTTGGATTATTAGCGGCAGGTGCTGCAGGTTTATATTTTGGACAATCTATTGGCGGTAAAATTGCAAGCGGGAAAAACATTGAAACCCAAACTGAGATGGAGGAACAATTAAAGCGCCGCCAGGAAGTTTACGCGCAGCTTAATTCGATGGTTTCCGGTTCTAGTCAATACGATATTCTTAGATCCCGGACACGCGCACGGATTGGCTTTGAAGCAATTGGAAGTTTGGAAGACTTAGGTTATAGCCCGCAAGAAGAATTAGGAATGCGAACACAATTTGCAGATGCCAGAGGGAGATTTGATAATCGTCTTTATACCGAACAGACAACATTTGCGAGAGCTGAAGGCATTGACCCGAACGCCATTTATCAAATGAAACTTACCGCAAGAATGACTGGAATGGATTTGGGAATTTCCGGTATGGATCAAGCCCGTCAATTAGCCCGCATGACTTACGGCGAAAACTTCTCGAATCAACGAGTTGTAGATATTCTTAACGATATAAAAAATATCAATGAACGATTATTACAAACAAATGTT
>DAIEQT010000278.1 GCA_027347545.1 Ignavibacteria bacterium
TAACAAATGGCTTATCGTTTAAAAACATTGCAAGCATATCTATTGATGAAATTGAAAGGATTTTTATCGGCACACATGGAGATGGTGTATATTTCTCTAATGATAATGGTAACTCATGGAGTAAGATTGGACTAGGAACAATTCGTGTTAACAAAATATTTGCATTAAATAATTATGTTTTTGCAGGTGATGGATTCAACTGCACAGGTGTATATCGAACCTCGAACTTAGGAAGTTCCTGGTACAATGTTAAAAATGGATTGGGTGTTTGTACAGGAAACGTGATAATCACAAAAGATGGATTAGTCTTCGGTGGTTCAGGTATTGAGGGTATGTATAAGTCAACTAATTACGGCAACTCTTGGCAGCAAATTAATAATGGGCTAACAAGTACTAACATTGCAACTATGGTAGCTGATAATTTTGGGAATATATTTGTAGGAACACAAACAAATATTTATACTGGAATGCAAGGGAAGGGTATTTTTAAATCTAATAATAATGGAACAAGCTGGCAAAACTTAACAAGTGGAATTACAACTAATGAGATCGCGCAACTTGCTCTGAGTTACAATGGTGTAGTGGTTACTTCGGGTGCAGGGAATCAAGCAATTTTCAAAAGTACAAATAGTGGAAATACATGGATTCAATTCAATCAAGGATTACCTAATCCTGCGGGTGTTGGTCCTATCGGAATTACAAAATCTGGATATATATTTGCTGCTGTTAATGATAAAATTTATAAATACTTTGATCAAGCTACCGATATTAAATCTGAAAACGAGATAGTTTTTGAAATCTCGCTTGCGCAAAACTATCCAAACCCGTTTAACCCAACCACTATGATCAAATACTCGATCGCAAATTCACAATTCGTAACTATCAAAGTGTATGATATACTTGGAAATGAAATCGCAAATCTTGTAAATGAAGAAAAACTTCCCGGTAATTACGTAGTAAAATTTGATGGCAGTAATTTACCAAGCGGTGTTTATTTCTATCGTTTACAAGCTGGAAGTTTTTCTCAAACCAGAAAGTTATTGTTGTTAAAATAAAATTGGAGAATTGGTATGTATCTCCAAGATAATTCACGATTCAAAACTTTACTTGCATTAGGCACAACATTATCTACTGTTGGTCAGATCATCATTGGTGTAGGTGGATTAGTAGCGTTTATAGGTTTAGTTAGTTTTGTTGGAGGAGATTCAATTTCAAAACCATTTGGTCTTATTGCCTTAGCTTCAGGTTTGCTTATGGTTGGTTTAGGTTATTTAATAGTAGCCAACGGACAAATAATTTCTTGCTTTGTTAGTATGGAAGATAACACACACAAAACAGTAGAAACATTGAATGAACTAAAAAACAAACTGCCGAATTTTGATCTAAAATAATTTTTTTAATAAGACGGGAAATACATGCACCATGAAGGTAAATCCCGTCTCTATAAATTTAATTTATTACAGTTTTTTCTTTCTCAATTTCCTCAGCTAACATTTTATTTATTGCTGCTGCTGCCCGTCTGCCTTCGCCCATAGCTAAAATTACTGTTGCAGCTCCAAGAACAATATCTCCGCCGGCAAAAACTCTATCCATCGAAGTTTTCTGATTCTCATCCACAGTTATGTTTCCCCATTTGTTAAGATTTATTCCCGGTGTAGATTGAGTGAGGAGAGGATTGCTTCCGTTTCCAATTGCAACAATAACAGTATCAACATCAAGCATAAACTCACTATCCAGAACTTGAATAGGGCGCCTTCTGCCGGAAGCATCTGGTTCGCCAAGCTCGAAGCGTACACATTCCATCGCTTTGACTCTGCCATCTTCAGAACCTAAAATTCTTTTTGCGTTTTGCAAAAACAAAAATTCAATTCCTTCTTCTTTAGCGTGCTCAACTTCTTCTTTACGGGCTGGCATTTCAACCTCTGTTCTGCGGTAAACAACGTAAACGTTTTCAGCGCCAAGACGCTTTGCCATTCTCGCCGAATCCATTGCTACGTTTCCGCCGCCAAGTACTGCTACTTTTCTTGATTGGTAAATTGGGGTATCCGCATGACCTTTATCGAAAGCTCTCATTAAATTTGCGCGTGTTAAATATTCATTCGCGGAAAAAACGCCAACAAGATTTTCTCCTTCAATTCCCATAAAGATTGGTAAACCGGCACCAACACCGATGAACACTGCATCGTAACCATCTTTTTCCATTAAGTCTTTTAACTTGCGTGTTTTGCCAACTACAAAATTTGTTTTGAACTCAACTCCCATTGCTGTGAGCGTTTGAATTTCTTTATCAATTATATCGTTTGGTAAACGGAATTCCGGGATGCCGTAACGCAAAACTCCGCCAAGTTTATGGAAAGCTTCAAAGATTGTTACATGATGTCCTTCGCGTCGGCAGTCTGCTGCGACTACTAATCCAGCCGGACCGCTACCAACAACTGCTACTTTTTTGCCGGTTGCCGGTTTTACTTCCGGGATAGAAATTTTTCCGGTTTTGCGTTCCCAATCGGCAACAAATCTTTCTAAGCGTCCGATTGCTACAGATTTTTCTACATCTTTCAACGCTTTGCCAACAGCACAATTTTGCTGGCATTGGGTTTCTTGCGGACAAACTCTACCGCAAATTGCCGGAAGGAGAGAAGCTTCCTTTATCACTCCGGCTGCTTGATCTAAATTTCCATGAGCAATGTGATTTATAAATCCGGGAATATCTATCCGCACGGGGCAATCTTCCACACAAGTTTTCTTTACACACTGCAAGCAGCGGATTGCCTCAACTTGGGCTTGTTCAAATGTATATCCAAGCGCAACTTCATCTAAGTTATGAACACGAACTTCCGGGTCTTGTGCCGGCATATCCTGGCTTGGAATTTTCGTTCTTTCTTTAGGTTTTAAGTCATCAACTTTTGAAACATATTCTGCAACTAATTGTCTGGCTTTTTCCTGGAGTTGTTCGGGAGTATCGTGATGCATTATTTCATCTCCTTCGCTTCAATTTCGCTTTGAAGGTAACAGTTGTGAGATTCACGTTCGATAGATTTATATGAGTTTAGCCTAGTCATCATATTATCAAAATCAACTTTGTGCCCGTCGAATTCCGGTCCATCTACACAAACAAATTTTACTTCTTTGCCAACGTTAACGCGGCATCCGCCGCACATGCCGGTTCCATCAACCATTATTGTATTGAGTGATACTTGTGTAAAGACTTCGTAAGGACGGGTAGTTTCCGAACAGAACTTCATCATGATCGGGGGACCAATTGCAATAACCATATTTGGCTTCGGACTCCGTTCGCAAATTTCTTTTAAGGGCTGAGTTACCAACGCTTTTCGCCCGTAGCTTCCATCATCAGTACAAATTATAAGTTCGTCTGCAATTGCTTTCATTTCTTCTTCAAGAATGATTAAATCTTTATTGCGCGCGCCGATTATTATAATAACATTATTTCCAGCCGCCTTTAATGCTTGTGCAATTGGATGCATTGGGGCTACTCCAATCCCACCGCCAACGCAAACTACAGTACCAAAATTTTCAACGTGTGTTGGCCTTCCAAGAGGACCAACAAGTGCCGGAATATCATCACCTTCATTCATCTTTGAAAGTTGAAGTGTGCTTTTACCAACCACTTGAAATATGATTGTGATAGAACCATCCTCAATGTTTGCGTCGGCAATAGTGAGTGGAATCCTCTCGCCATAATCTTCATCAACTTGAAGAATGATAAATTGCCCGGCTGATCTTTCCTCAGCAATTAGTGGTGCGTAAAGATTCATCATGAAAACATCTTTGGAGAGCTGTTTCTTCAAGAGAATTTTTGCCATCTGTTCCTCTGAAACAATTTTGAGTTGGTTTCCGGTTGAATCAGAAGATTGCCGGAAGATTTTAATGCAACTTATTAAATATTTCTTTTACAAAAAAAAAGAAATTCTTTCTCTTACTATTATCGAACATAGTGTCCGAAAAGTAAAGTTGTAAAATTTGTTTGCAGTTATTATCGTCATGCAAAATAGACACTTAACATTTGTGCGTAAAATTTATTGACACCAGCGAGATTCACAATGTTAAAATTGTTTGTATCAAACCGAATTAACACAGCTTTTATTTGGCACCTTACTTGAATAGCTGTTGGTAGTAAAATCATTTTGGAGATTGAAATGCAAAAGAGAATAATGTTAATTGATGACGAATCATCCTTGAGAAGGTCGTTATCTCTTGGATTGAACCAGCTCGGCTTCGATGTTGAACCTTGCGATTGCGGCTTTACAGCGCTGAACAAATTAGAACTTTACAAAAAGAATGATGTATTGCTGGATACAATTCTTGTTGATATTGATTTACCTGACATTGACGGAAGAAAGCTCGGGAAAATCATTAAAGCGAAATACCCTAACGCTAAGATGCTTTACATTACCGGTTACGCTGATAAATTGGATGTGGCTGATTTGGATGAACTTCAGGCGGATGGATTGATTGAAAAACCTTTTACTGCCGATGACATTCTTGAAGAAGTAAATAAAATTTTAGCTAAAGCTCCAAAGACGCCTGTGCGCAAAGTTGAAGAGAAGAAGGAAGCCAAAACCGTTTCTACTTATGTATTGATAAAAGTGAAAGACAATATTGATTTCTTTAAGCTATACAAAGAGTTGTATTTCATGGATGGAGTTCTGTATTGCGATTCCACCAAAGGCGATATTGATATTTTCTTGCTCATTCAAGCTGATTCGTTAGACGGCTGTAAAGAAATTTTCGAAAAGAAAATTCAAACTCTCGAAGGAATTAAAGAAGCTGATTTCTTGCCCGTAAGCGTTCCAATGTTAAACGACAACATAAAAGAGATTATTAACGCTGCAGGTATTTCTATGTTTGATGATATGCCCGGAATGAGTAAAGAGAGAGATTCTAAAAAATCCGTTTACTCTTATGTTTTACTTTCTGTTGATAGAGAAAAACTTGAGCAGCTTTATCCAATACTCCGCTTAACGGAAAACGTTTTGTACTGTGATTATATCACCGGACAATACAATTTAGTATTGATGGTTTACGGAACGCAGTTCAGCGAAATTGACAAAGTAATTGAAAACAAGATTATTAATCTTGATGGAGTTTTGAAAGTAAAAGAATATCCAATCATTAATATTTTTGAAATGTAGAAACAATAAATCTTACGGAATTTTCTGTGATTTACCTTTTGAGACAAAGTGCCAAACACAAATTAAGTTTGCTAAAAGCAAAGTGTGCGGCACTTTTTACTTTTTAAAACCGAAAACGAGGAACGGTTATGTTCGAAGTAAAAATTAATGATGAGAAAAAAGAAATCTTGAACTTCAAGATTGATCTGATTAACAAGCGGCATCAAAGCGGATCGTTAATTGGGTTGCTGCAATCCGCGCAAGATTCCTATGGCTATATTCCCGAAAAAGTGATTGAATACATAAGTGAGTTGGTGAAAATTCCCGCTGCCGATATTTATGGTGTAATAACTTTCTATTCTCAGTTCAGATTAAAACCGCTCGGCAAAAACATTATTCGCATTTGCGAAGGAACTGCCTGCCATGTTAACGGCGCTAAAACGGTTCTACAAGTTCTGCAAGATGAACTTGGCGTAACGGTTGGCGAAACTTCCGACGATGGCAATTTCACATTGCTTTCCGTTGCCTGTCTGGGTTGCTGTTCCTTAGCTCCTGTTATGATGGTGAACGATGAAACGTTTGGAAATCTGACAACTGACAAGATTAAAAAGACTTTGAAAAATTTCCGCAGCAAGCACATTATGGAGGCGGTTCATGAAAAAAATTAAAGTTGGACTTGGAACTTGCGGCATTTCTGCCGGTGGTGAGTTGGTGTACAACCGCTTCAAAGATGAATTGCTGAAACAAAATATTGATGCCGAGTTAAGCGAAACCGGCTGCAACGGAATGTGTTACGAAGAAGCTCTTGTTGAAATTGAAGACGATCATAAAAGTTATCTTTATTCGAAAGTTACGGTTGATAGAGTTGGTAAAATTATAAACGAGCATATTCTGAATAACAATCCGGTTAGTGATTGGATAATCAAGAGCGAAGATATTTCCAAGGAAGCCGATTTCTTGAAAAATCAAACCGGAATTGTTCTCCGTAACTGTGGAGAGATTAATCCAACTTCGATTGAAGAATACATTGCTAAAAAAGGTTACGACGCTATTCAGCAAGTATTAAATAAATCAACTCGCGAAGAAGTAATTGAGAATATTATCAAATCCGGTTTGCGTGGAAGAGGCGGCGGCGGATTCTCTACGGGAATGAAATAGAAGTTCGCTTACAATTCTAATTCGGAAAAGAAATATGTTATCTGTAATGCTGATGAAGGTGACCCGGGCGCATTTATGGATAGAAGTGTTCTCGAAGGGGATCCGCATTCTGTTCTTGAAGGAATGATGATTGCCGCTTACGCGATTGGCGCAAACGAAGGATACATTTACGCACGCGCAGAATATCCATTGGCTATAAAGCGATTAAAAATTGCACTCGGTCAATGTTATAAAAAAGGATTTCTTGGAAAAAATATTTTCGGTTCCGGATTCAATTTAGACATCAAAATAAAAGAAGGCGCCGGCGCTTTTGTTTGCGGTGAAGAAACCGCACTCATGGCTTCGATAGAAGGAAAGCGGGGTGTACCGAGATTGCGCCCGCCATTTCCGGCGGTTTCCGGTTTGTGGGGCAAGCCGACAAACATTAACAATGTTGAAACATTTGCAAACGTTCCCTGGATCATTCTAAACGGCTGGGAAAAATACGCCGCGCTTGGAACTGAAAAAAGTAAAGGGACAAAAGTTTTTGCTCTTGCCGGCAAAATTAAAAAGAGTGGATTGGTTGAAGTCCCGATGGGAATGACAATCAACGAAATCATTTTTAAAGTTGGCGGCGGAATTAAAGGAGATAAAAAATTCAAAGCTGTACAAATGGGCGGACCTTCCGGCGGATGCATTCCGGCAAGTATGGGCGATCTTAAAATTGATTACGATGAAATTACACGTACCGGTGCAATTATGGGTTCCGGCGGATTGATTGTTCTTGATGA
>DAIEQT010000287.1 GCA_027347545.1 Ignavibacteria bacterium
GCTATTTACTTTTGCGTAGTTCATTAAACTGTGATCGGATGAAACGAGTATTATTAGTTTTCTATTCTTTGTATTATCTCTTTCTTGGCGAATCATATAATCGGAAATACGGTTGTTAGAGTAAACGATTTTGCCTTTGGAAAGATGAAGCGGTGTGTTAGCATGCCCATCTAAATGAAGTGTAAGATTGCATTTCTTGCCGGCGAAATATCCGTTTAAAAAACTCACTAACTGTGCCCGGCTTGCTTGCTTATCCTTGCTCTGTTTTTGGCTAAGAGATTTAATCTTGCCAATTAGATTATTACCGTCTATGATATAGTGATTCATGTTGCAAAAGTAGGAATAAAAAAGTCATCCGAGAAAATCTGATTCGGATTAATCTAAAGTAAGCACAAAATATTTTGGAAAGACTAAACGATTGTGAGAAGTTCTTTGTAAAGTTTTTGGATTGGCAAGCCGGTAACGTTATAGTAACAACCGTTAATTTTTTCTACAAACACAGATCCAAAATCATCTTGAATTCCATATGCGCCGGCTTTATCCATCGGGCTTCCGGTTTCAATGTAATCTAAGATTTCATCCCTGGTAAGTTTGCGGAATGTTACGTAGGTTCTTTCATAAGAAACAATTTTCTTTTTTGTTTTTTGATTAAGAATAGCAAACCCGGTAAATACTTCGTGAGTTCTTCCGCTAAGTTTCATCAAAATTTTGAAGGCATCTTTCTCATCCTTTGGTTTGCCAATTATCTCATGATCGAGAACGACAATCGTATCCGCGGTAATAATGATTGCATCGCTTACTTTCTTTGCTGCCTCTTCCATCTTGTGAAGCGATAAACGCTTTACAGTCTGCACCGGATGTTCACCATCAAATATTTCTTCATGCAAATCAACCTGGAACGATTTAAACTTTATCCCAATTTGCTTTAGCAATTTTCTTCTACGCGGAGATTTGGACGCAAGGAAAATGGGTTGATTAAAATTAATCATTAGTATAAAAAGGAAATGTAATAGATGAGATTAACGGAAAAGAGCTTTTATGCTTCCCCATGTTCTCTTTACGCTGGAAACGTTATGACGAACCGGGACTTCGTTAGAGTAGCTGGTTGAACCATCATTATCAACTATTTTCAAACGGTAGCTGTAAACTGCATCTGTTACTTTGTAAGCGGAATTATCTACAAACTCATAATTTTTGTCTTCGCGGGGTTCAACTGTACCAACATAACCAAAACTGCCGTTAACAGTTTTTCTTTCAATTTCATAATGCTTGAGGTTAGTTTCAGCAGAGGCTTGCCAAAAGACTACGATTGTTCCATCGTTCTGACTTTTTACAGAAAACTTTAAAATACTTGCACCGGCAAATACGATTGCCGATGTAAGAAGTAGTATCGCTATAAGAATTCTATTTTTCATCATTTTCCAGCCAAAATATATTTTTCTGCGACCTCATTGTCAAGGTAAATATCCTATACTTTTTCATACTTGTGCCAATTGCCAAACCGGAATTTAATGAAGATTGTCGAGGCGAAAATCAGAACATAAAATGGTAATGCAGCCCAAGCTCCAACCAAACCTAATTTCAGAAAGACTCCCAAGAAATAGGAAATTGGCACAAAGATAAACCAGTTCACGATTACTTCTGCCATCATTACAAAGAAGGTTGCGCCGGAGGCTTGTAAACCGTTAGCTAGGACTACTCCAATTCCATAAAAGATTTGCCCGAATCCGGCAATTCTTAAAGCGGGAACAGCAGTTTCAATTACATTATGATCATTTGTCGTTATTGAAAGAACAAGCCGAGGCGCAATTGTAAAGAAAGCGCCAATTACTACAGTGTAGATCGTTGCGAGTTTGCTAGTTTCAAAACCAAGGTGTTTAGCGGTCTTCATATCCCCGCTGCCAATAGAATTTCCGACCAAAGTTTGGACAGCAATTCCAAATCCAAAACAAGGAAGAAGAGAAATAAGAAGAGATGAGAAAACAACATTGCTTGCCGCTTGTTCTACCGTGCCAATTAATCCCGTGATAGAAATGAAACTTAGAAAGCCAACAAGTATGAAAATATTTTGAAGTGAGACAGGCAAAGATATTTTGATAATTGAAGCGGCTATTTCCTTAACAAATTTTAGATTTCTGAAATAATGGAACTTCCTTCTATATGATGGCATCAGTGAAACACTGAAATAAAAAATGGCGTCGCAAATGGTTGCTAACGTAGAGCCAAGTCCGGAACCGGCAAGCCCCATTCCTTTAATCCCGAACGCGCCGTATATCAAAATTATGTTGAAAACAATGTTGAGAAAGTTTACGAGCAATCCGGAAATCATAAAAATTTTGGTTTTGCCGATACCAAAGAAAAAGCCGCGGTAAGAAACAGTAATAAGAAAGAATGGAATTCCCATAAAGCGGTAATGCAAAAACTCGCCGGCGTAAAAACCTACTTTATCATCAGCGGCAAAGAATGATGCAATCCGATGTGAAAATCCTACTACACATAGGCTAACAACAAGTCCAACTAAAAAAGTTAAAATGATAGATGTGTTTAGAACTTTTCCACAGCCCTCATAATTCTTCTCTCCAAATCTTCTTGCAATCAAAACATGAGTGCCTGTGGCGAGAGAAGAGAACAAACTAACGACTGCCCAAGTAGCAAGTACGCCAATTCCCATAGCAGCTAAAACGTATTCTGTATCCGGCAATCTGCCAACGAGTGCGGTATCAACCAAAGAAACAATCATTTGGGTGGATAAGCCGGCAATTGCGGGTAGAGCAATGCGTAGGATATATTTATAATCTTTTGATATCGAAAGTAAACTCATAAGTTGTAAAGATATTGAATTAAACTCTTGGGTAAAAAAGTTTTCTTAAATTTTACTATTTTGTATTTGAGAACTGCTTCAACACAAAAGGTGATTATGACAAAGCAGGAAGAATTAAAATATTTGATTCACACTCTCGGCATCAAGCATTCTATGATTGCTGAAAAGCTTGAGATGAAAGTTCAAACACTCTCCTATCTCATCAATGAAAGTCCACAGTTTGATGATGAGCTCTACAAGCAAATCAAAAAGATAATTGAAGATTACCAGTTTGAGCTAAACCTCTTTGATGTTGAAACGCCCGATAATTTAGACTTGTTTACAGACGATGGGTTACAGATTGGTATCGGCGAACGGATGAGATTATTCGCACGTAAAAAATATGGCACACTAAAAAAATTGGCTGAAGCAATGCAAATTTCTCCTCAACAGTTGCAGCAATATATTAGTAGTAAACGGGAACCTGGTACAAGAATTTTAGCTAAGCTGCTTCGTCTTGGCTGCGACGTAAATTGGCTTCTCGGCGGAAAGGAATCGCTCGAATCTTATAAAATATACAAACTTGAAAGCGAGTTAAGACGCTTACAAAGCACTATTACACAAATCCATTCTATTATGCAAAAGACAGAAACAGGTCACTAAGAATAGGTGTTCACGGATTTACTTAAAAAAGTAAACAATACACTTTTGGGTTGGATAAATTTGTGGAGCTAAACGGGTTCGAACCGATGACCTTCTGAATGCCATTCAGACGCTCTCCCAACTGAGCTATAGCCCCATTATTTGTAAGAACTACTGCAAAAGTAATAATCTTGAAACTCTTTTCAAATATCTGATAAAACTGCAACAAGCAATTTTTTACTTTTTATACTTCAACTCATTTTCGTTGATAGAATAATTCCAGATCTCTTTTCCGTTTATATCAAACAAGGTGCATTTAAGCATTCTGTTTTTTGATGCGCCGGAGATTTCAAACCGAGCGAAATTTCTATCAGCATAAACTGTATTTTCAATTCTAAAAGGATTATCACTAATCTTCGACGGACCGGCAGTGAATGGTGAAACTGTGAAATCATAAATTGGATAAGAATTCTCTCTCGCGAGTTTAGAAATCTCACTTCTGTGAATATCTCCATCAATAAAAATTACGCCTTCAATTTTATTTTCTTCAAGTGCACGGAGAATGCGCTGTTTCTCTTCTGGCGCTCTAGAAAAATTTTCAGTTTCGATATTCGTATTTAAGAACTGCCCGCCGACAGCAACAACTTTGAAAGGCGCTCGGCTATAGCTTAAGTTATCTATCAGCCAATTAAGTTGATCTTCTCCTAGTATTACTTTTTCTTCATCCTTGCGGTCATTTGGCGTCTTGTTGAAACGGTCATCAAGCAAGAAAAACTCAACATCGCTCCACTGAAAATATGTTGTTATGCCAGGTTTATCATTTATACCAAAAGAAAGATTAGTCCAAAATAGTTTGAATGCTTCAAGTGTGCGTTCTTTGTTCCAAAAACCTCTATCGCTATCGTTAGGTCCAAAATCGTGGTCATCCCAAATTGCATAATGATGAACAGAACCCCAAAGCGGTTGAAGTTCCGGCAGCGACCTTGTATGAGTATTTCTGTGAATGATTCCGCTCCAGGAATCCCAGTCCCCTTCACGGTAATAAAAATTATCACCGAGCCAAATCATAAAATCCGGTTTCTTCTCAAGAATGCTTTTGAAAATTTCATGATTAGCACCGTACGGCTTTCCAGGACGATCATATTTAGTTTCGTTCACATAATTACAGCTTCCAATTACAAATGAAAAATTTGGCGGATCGCTTCTCCACTGCCACAGCTTCTGTGTTTGGAATTTCAACTCATAAGGTCTTTTCACTTTTTTACCATTAATTAACAAATCGTAATTATAAGTTTGCCCTTCATCTAAGTTTTCGCAAATAATCTTGGCAGTAAATCCTTCATCAGCTTTTGTTGTAACCTCGTTTGTAAAAAACTTCTTCGCTTTGTCATTAATGTTCCAATAGGAAAATTTTACTTTGGCTTCTTTTGTTGTTTGAACCCAAAGGCAAACTTCACGCATAGTTGAATAGCCAACCAACGGACCGGATTGAAGTAAGCTTTGTGCGACTGAAAATGAAAATCCTAATAATAATATTAGAAGTGTAATCTTTAGCTTTTTCATACTTCCCTCTAAGAATAGCAATAAAATATATTTTTTAGTACCAACTAAAAAGCATTGAATTCAAGATTCTTGAAGAATATCTTTGAAACAAAAAAAGGCGACATGAAACACTTTCTCACTCTGGTATTCCTAACACTCGTTTTAGGTGTTGTATTTTTAGCTTGCGATGATACATTAACAAACCAAGATATTGACAGCAAAGTAATTCCAGCTTCAAATGTAAGCTTTAGCGAATATATACAGCCGGTATTCCAGGTTAAATGTAATAATGCAAACTGCCATAATTCTCGTGATAGAGCCGGCGGATTGAGTTTGGATAATCACGCGGAAACAACCAGCGATGTTTTAATAGTTTTCCCGGGGATACCGGATAACAGCAAGCTGGTTTGGTCTATCGAAGGAAGATCAACTTCGCCAATGCCGCCGGTTGGTTGGCCGCCGTTAACTAAAAATCAAATTGCCGGAATTAGAACTTGGATTAAAGAAGGCGCGAAGAATAATTGAGAATTATTAACTGATGTTACGCATTTTCATAATCTTAATCGTAATCTTGCTCGTAATCTGGTTCTAAATCCGATTAAGATTATGATTAAGAGCCTGCCCCGCGTTGCCGGAGGCAAGGCGGGCAAGATTAAGAATAAACTGCGTAAGGTGTGTTAATAAGTATGAGACTGTTTCAAAAAGGTAAAAAAGTCATTTTGAGCGCCCGCTCCGACTCATCGGAGACGAGGCGAGTAGTCGAGAAATGAGAATTTTGCTTCATTCACACTTCGACTTCTCGCCTCGCTGAGCGCGAGTCGAAGCGGGTAAATTGTCTTCAGGAGTTTATTTCTACCGCTTACAAGCCGAAAGTTTTG
>DAIEQT010000301.1 GCA_027347545.1 Ignavibacteria bacterium
CATGGCTGATGTGAAATCTTCTGAACTTAAAAATCGTGTCACTTTATCGTGACTTATTTCTCCTTCTACTAATATGGATAACCCTGTTGCTGTTGTATATGAAAATGAACTTATTAGATAATCTGTATATGTCTCTAAGAGCTGCTTATTCATCTCGCCCTCTTATTTTTTCATTACTAACTTATGCTTATCCTATTCTTATTTCATCTTTTTGCGTAAGGTGAGTTATTCAGATCCGAAAGTTGTCGCACAAAGCTTTCTTGATATGTGTACTGACGGGCAGAGACCGGAAGCTGCCGAAAAATATGCTACAGATGAATCAATGAGCCAAATTGAAGTATTGATTAGACAAATGGTTATGAATGATATACCGCTAAAGAACCAATATTGTAAGTATTTTGTTGAAAGTTGTGCACTCGATACTACACATCAAATTGCAAATTGTCTTTTCAGAAAAGTATGTGAAGATGGGAAGAATAATTCCAAAGGAATGTTAATTCTAAAAATTATAAATGAAAAATGGCTCGTTGAATATATTTACAAAAGAGACAAATACTTATAATTTATTTACAATCGTAAACATGGAATTGAATGAGAAAAAAAATCAAAAATAGCTTCGTTAAAGTAAAAAATAATCAGCTCGATCTGTTTAGGGATTTCTTTGAGAGTGAAAAATCCTCCGGATACATTCTTATTGCTTTAACAATTATTTCTTTGGTGATTGCAAACGGTTCAGGAGGTTCGGACTATATAAACATGTGGCGCAGTTATTTGGATTTTTCCTTTTCGGAAATTCATCTAAGGTACAGCATCGAACATTGGATAAACGATGGACTAATGGTAATCTTTTTTCTCTTAGTTGGATTGGAAATTGAAAGAGAAATTTATGTTGGAGAGTTATCGTCAATAAAAAAAGCAAGCTTACCTATAATTGCCGCCTTGGGTGGAATGGTTGTCCCGGCGGCAATTCACTTTACGTTTAACAGTGGAACGCCTACTCAAAGCGGCTTTGGCATTCCAATGGCAACTGACATTGCTTTTGCATTAGGCATTCTCTCTTTACTAGGGAATAGGATTCCGCTAACACTTAAAATATTTTTAACTGCTCTTGCAATAATTGATGATTTAGGAGCAATTATTGTTATTGCAATTTTCTACACTAATAATTTATCAATCGCATATCTACTTTCATCACTAGGTGTTTTTACAATCTTATTAGTACTTAACAAACTTGGAGTAAACAAATTAACTCCATATTTATTGTTAGGTGTTATCATGTGGTACCTAATGCTTAAATCCGGAGTACACGCAACCATTTCGGGTGTCTTACTCGCATTTGCAATTCCATTCCGTAAAAACACATCTCAAAATATCTCGTATGTATTGCAAGAGAGGCTACACAAGCCGGTAGCATTTTTTATATTACCTCTTTTTGCATTAGCCAACACAGCCATACTTTTACCGGATAATGTTGTTGCAAGTCTTACGACTGATAATTCGTTAGGTGTGATACTTGGTTTATTCATAGGTAAGCCATTGGGAATCTTACTATTTTCTTTTTTATCTGTAGTAGTTGGTTTGAGTCAATTACCGAATGGAACTAACTGGAAATTAATTGGCGGAGCTGCTAGTTTAGCCGGCATTGGATTCACCATGTCTATTTTTATAACCAACCTTGCTTTCTCTACCGAAAATGTAATTGTAGAAAGTAAAATGAGTATAATCGTTGCATCAACTATTTCTGCAGTAATGGGAATTTTAATACTTACTCTTATAACTAAGATTAAGGTGAAAATAAATTTAGATTAGAGAAAGAGAATTGGAATTAGAAATTTCTGTTCATGCAATAGAGAACTTTGTTTTAAAATTAACAAAGGTACTCTTACCACTTTTGTGATTACTAAAATCAATAGCTCATCGAATCCAGCTTAACCTTACCTCTGAAAATCCAGTAAATGCTGATTGTGTATGCAAGTACAAATGGAATTCCAAGAATGGCTATAGTAAGCATTATGCCCAAAGTCTTTTGAGATGATGCAGCGTTGTAAATTGTTAAACTGTTTGCCGGATTGGGATCTGATAAAACAATATTCGGGAATAAACCGATTGCAAACAATGCGAGGAGCGAAGCGATACTTGCACAGGAAGACAAGAATGCACGGAACTCTCTTCCATGAAAAATCTCTCGGGGGATATTAGCGATTGCAAGCATATTCAATATTGCAACCAGAAATAGTACTGGTGCATTTTTAAAATGTTGAACCATGTGCGGATAATAAATTAACGTGTACATGGTAGTTGTAACGTAGCAAATCACAAAAAAGATAATTGTATTGTTGACCCAACTTCTAATTTTGTTTTGAAGTTCACCTTCTGTTTTCATAACTACATAGATTGAACCGTGCATCATGAATAGGGCGACGGTTGTAATTCCGACAAGAACCGTATATGGTTTTATTAAGCTAAGAAAGCTTCCGTAAAATTCATGTTCGATATCTAAAGGAATTCCCGTGATGATGTTGCCAAGAGCCACACCCATTAAGAATGCAATCAGAATACTGGAAACGCTGAAAGAAACATCCCAAGTCTGCCGCCACCATTTCATTGGTTGTTTACTTCTGAACTCAATTGCTATTGCTCTAAAAATTAAAGAGAATAAAAGAAGAATTAGCGCCGTGTAGAAGCCAGAAAATACAGTTGCATAAACTTGCGGAAAGGCTGCAAATAAAGCCCCACCGCCGGTTACAAGCCAAACTTCATTTCCATCCCAAACCGGACCAATAGAGTTTATCATCACACGCCGGTCGTTATCATTCTTGATTAACAGATGTAGCGTTCCAACTCCGAGATCGAAACCATCCAAGATTGCGTAGCCGGATAACAAAACTCCGATGAGTATGAACCAGATTGTATTTAAATCAAACGTAAATTCCATGTTCAATCAAGTTTTGTTTTTGAGTTTATTATTTGTCGAAGACAGCTTTTTGATGCTCATACTCACTGGGAATTTTATCCGGCTCTTCCGGTCCATGCTGAATTTTTTCATTCAATAGAAAAAGAAAGAGCGCGAACAGTAATAGATAAACAATCGTAAACATGATAAGAGAAAAAACTACCTGGTTCGCTTCAACTACTTTGGAAAGTCCTTCGCTGGTACGAAGCAAACCGTAAACAATCCAAGGCTGTCTTCCAACTTCTGCGGAAATCCAACCAACTTGATTTGCGATTTGCGGACCGAGCACAGAGAAAACGAAAATCCATAGAGCCCATCTATAATTAAGAATCTTTTTCTTCCACCATAAGTACACACCAAGCAGACTCAAGCCAATCAAAGTCATTCCAATAGCAACCATTAAATGATAAGTTTGAAAAACTATGTTAACGGGAGGTCTGTCCTGAGGCTTAAATGAATTTAATCCGGTAACCGGTTTTTTTGAGTCTCCGTAAATCAAATAGGAAAGCATACCGGGAATTTTAACGCCAAGATTAACTTGTTGTTTGCTTTCATTAACCCAGCCGAATAAATATAAATCTCCGGCGGCGGATGAATCATAGTGCGCTTCAAATGCGGCAAGTTTTGCCGGTTGTGTTTTACTTATTCCAACTGCGCTCGCGTGTCCGGTAAATAACTGAAACAGTGAAGCAAACATTGCAAGAGCTAAAGCAATTTTGAAAGAAGCTTTGGCAAACTCGATATGCTTATTCTTGAGCAGATAGAATGCGCTAACACTTATAACTATAAACGCGCCGGCAAGCCAGGCGCCGGAAAGAACGTGCGCCAATCTTTCCACAGAAGAAGGATTAAAAAGCATAGCCCAGAAATCTGTTATCTCAGCACGTGCGTTTATTCCCTCTCCAACAATGTGAAATCCGGCTGGAGTTTGCTGCCAAGAATTTGCGACAACAATCCAAACTGCGCTAAGCATTGAACCGAGCGAAACCATAATTGTCGAAAGAAAATGAATTTTAGGACTAACTTTATTCCACCCGAAAACTAGAATTGCTAGGAAGCCGCTTTCAAGAAAGAAAGCGAATATTCCTTCTTCCGCGAGAGCACTTCCAAAAACATCGCCAACATAGCGCGAGTAGGTAGCCCAGTTGGTACCAAACTCAAACTCCATAACTATTCCGGTTGCGACACCGATTCCAAAAATCAGGGCAAAAATTCTGATCCAAAACCTGGTAAGTTGTTCGTAATGTTTGTCTTTGGTTTTCAGGTACATTCCTTCGAAAACAACCAAAGCAAGTCCCA
>DAIEQT010000303.1 GCA_027347545.1 Ignavibacteria bacterium
TTTATTCCCGGATGTGCCGCAAGATCATCCGGCAATTGGTTCTATTGTAATGAATGTTTCGGCAAATATGCTCGGGCTAGGAAACGCTGCTACTCCGTTTGGTTTGAAAGCAATGGAAGAACTGGAAAAGCTAAATCCAAAAAAGGGAACAGCCACAAATGCTATGATAACATTTCTGGCAATTAACACTGCTGGACTAACATTAATTCCGGCAACTGCTATTGCCGTACGTGCCGCGCTGGGAAGCAGCGATCCGGCAATAATTATTGGCACCTCAATATTTGGAGCCGGCTGTGCAACAATAGCCGGAATTTCCGCAACAAAACTTCTAGAAAAATTTCCAATGAGTTTTTCAGAATTTATTGGGCTGCTAAAATCCTCATGGAAAATGTTTGCCTCGCTGATAGTCTTAATCGCAGCAGTAGTTTTCTTAATTACGAGTGGAGCGCTTTCTTCTATCGGGAGTGCCGATACTATTAAAAGTATCATTCAGATAGTTTCTGTTCTAGCAATACCGGCAATTATTATTTCCTTTGTTACTTTCGGATTCATTAAGAAAGTAAAAATTTATGAAGTGTTTATTGAAGGGGCCAAAGAGGGCTTTAATGTTGCGCTGAGAATTATTCCTTACCTGGTTGCCATGCTGGTTGCGATTGGAATCTTTCGTGCCGGCGGCGCAATGGATTTCTTAATCATGATTATTTCGCCGGTTACTTCTATAATTGGATTTCCGGCAGAAGCTTTGCCAATGGCTCTTATGCGTCCTTTAAGCGGAAGCGGCGCAATCGGAATTATGACAGAAACAATTTCAGTTCATGGTGCTGATTCGTTTCTAGGAATCTTGGTCTCAACACTTAACGGAAGTTCGGAAACTACTTTTTATGTTCTGGCTTTGTATTTCGGTTCGGTCGGAATTTCTAAAATGCGCCATGCAGTTACAGTTGGAATTATTGCTGATATCGCCGGAGCTATAGGTGCACTTATAATAGTTAAACTTTTATTTGGATGATTATGAAAGTCTTTATCACAAGAAAATTGCCGGGCGAGCCGGAAAAATTACTCAAGAAAAACGGCTTCAAGGTTTCCGTATATAAAGAAGATAAGGCAATTCCTCGTGATGAATTTCTTAAGCAGTCTAAAGATGCTGATGCGATTTTATCATTGCTAACCGAAAAGATTGATAAAGAAGCGATTGATAATTTTAGCAAGTGCAAAATTGTTGCCAATTGCGCGGTCGGTTATAACAATATTGATGTTGCTTACGCAAAAGTGAGAAAGTTAGTTGTAACAAACACTCCTTACGTTCTAACTGATGCTACTGCGGATTTAACTGTTGCTTTAATTCTTGCTTGTGCTAGAAGATTGCGTGAAGGTGAACAGATGATGCGCGAAAATAAGTTTGATGGCTGGAAGCCAAATATGCTGTTGGGTTTCGATTTGAAAGGGAAGACGGTTGGAATAATTGGCGCCGGAAGAATTGGAAGAGCCGCAGCGAGAAGATTGAAAGGATTTGGAGTTAAAATAATTTATTTCGATAGAAAGAAACGCGATGAGTTTGAAACAGAGTTTTTATCCACCAGAGTTAATCTAAAGGAACTGATGAAAAAGTCGGATATAATTTCGGTTCATCTGCCGTTTAGCAAAGAAACGCATCATTTTCTGAATAAAGAAAATCTCTCGCTGATGAAGAAGACGGCTGTAATTGTAAACACGTCACGAGGAGAAATAATCGAAGAGAAAGCTTTGATTAAACTCTTGAAACAGAAGAAAATTTTTGCAGCCGGATTTGATGTTTACGAGAATGAACCAAACATTAATCATGAATTAAGAACTTTAGGCAATGTTTTTCTTCTTCCTCATATAGGCAGCGCAACTGTAGAAACCAGAGCCGCGATGGCTTTGCTAGCTGCTAACAATATTTTAAATGTACTCAACGGAAAAGAGCCAATCACTCCGGTTTGAGTAATAGAAAAATTAAAGTAGGGGTTTCATTTATGAAACCCGCGAATTTGATAGGCTATTGCAGTCTTCAGATAGAGCGGGTTCGATGAATCGAACCCCTACATTCAAAAGTGGAGAATATTGTGTGGGCTTTATTCATGAAGCCCGGAAAAGGTTGATTTGAATTATGATATCTGTTACTAAAGAAGATTACACCCAAAATAACCAAGCCTTGCCCAAAAGAAAATCACTCCGCTTACCAGACTACGACTATTCAAAAGAAAATTGGTATTATATCACAATTTGTGTTGATGAGATGCAAATGTTGTTCGGTGAAATTCATAACGAAAATATGATCAGGAATGATTGTGGGAATATTGTTGCTGATAACTGGGATTATCTCCCTCAGCATTTTACAACGGTCTTGCTAGATGAATTTGTAATCATGCCAAACCATCTTCATGGAATAGTAATTATTAATGCTAAGGATAATATCACACTAGGGCAAATTGTTAGATTTTTTAAAGCAAGAACAACTAAACGTATCCACGATGCTGGACTCAGTAACTTTAAGTGGCAAAGAAACTATTTCGAACATGTTATTAGGGATGAGAGCGATCTATACAATATTAGAAGTTATATTAGACAGAACCCTTTAAAATGGCACCTAGAGAGAAACGAACATGTAAGCAATTGGTAATAGATCATTCGGGTTCGATGAATCAAACCCTTACATACAAATAGAGGATATTGTTTGGGTTTCATTTATGAAACCCAAACAATCACAACGTTTTTAATTTTTCGGTAGAGACTTGCCCCCGTAAAAAGCACGGGACAAGCGCGGCAAGTCTTTACAAAAAATTGAAAGAGTGTTTTCAAAGCCTGTAGAAAATTCTTTATCAATCATAATTAACCAGTTCAAAGGTTCTGTAAAGCGTTGGGCAAATTGAATACGAACCCTAATTTTGTTTGGCAGTCCCGGTTTTACGACCGTATAATCAGAAACGAAAAAGAACTGCTAAACATTAGAAGGTATGTCGAACAAAATTCTCTTAAATGGGAGATAGAGAAAAACAATACAGAAAATATTTTTGACCTTTTAAGTAGGTGCAATGCTATAATTTTTGTTTTTTAGTTGTTACTATTTTCAACTCACCGGAAGCAATCTGCCAAAATGTACTACCGCTCTAACTGGCTTCTACCAAGCCTGTAACAAGCCTATAAACAGCCTGTAGGTTCTTATTAATGCTATGACAAAATTGACGTAATAATTGCCTCAATTACTTTTCAAATTGAAAACCAATCCCTATTTTGTATAACAAAAAAAGAGCAGTTAAACTATGCGGATTGGAATATTAAAAGAACCACATAAAGACGAAAAGAGAATTTCAATTGTTCCCGCCGGTGCGCAGACACTTATAAATTCCGGGCATACGGTTTTTATAGAAGCCGGTGCGGGAGTTGGCAGTCATTTCTCCGATGAAGACTACCGTAACATTGGCGCCAATGTTGTCTATTCTGCTGAAGAATTATTTCAGCGAAGTGAAATGGTAGTTCGTATCACACCTTTTAATGAACAAGAAGTAGATCAACTTCAAGAAGACCAAATACTTTTTTCTGCTCTTCACTTGGCAGTTGGCAAAAAGAATACTGTTGAAAAATTGATGAAGAAAAAAATCACTGCTATTGCTATTGAATTGATTGAGAAGGATGACGACCTTCCAATTCAACAATCAATGAGTGAAATTGCCGGACAGTTAGCAATTCAAGTTGGTGAAAGATATTTAGGCGGCGATCATCCGAGAAGTAGAGGAATATTACTCGGAGGAATTCCGGGAGTTGCACCGGCTGCTGTTGTAATTATAGGTGCCGGAGTTGTTGGCTTTAATGCTGCATTAACAGCTTATTCCCGTGGCGCTCATGTAATAGTATTAGATAAAGACATTAGAAAACTTAGAAGAATTAGAAACGAAATCTCGAAAGACATTCCAACAGTTGCCGCTAACCAATACACAATTGCACGCGGAGTAAAATTTGCTGATTTGTTAATTGGCGCAGTTCAAGATAAAGCCGGTAAGACTCCGCACGTTATTACTGAAAATATGGTAAAGACAATGAAGCCAGGTTCTGTAATTGTTGATGTTTCGGTAGATCAGGGCGGATGTGTTGAAACCTGCCATCCAACTACAATCAGCGATCCGGTTTATGAAATGCATGGAATAATCCATTACTGCGTACCTAATATGCCTGCTCTCGTTGCTAGAACCGCAAGTTTTGGTTTAACAAACGCATGTATTGAATATATACACGAAATAGCCGATAATGGAATTGCAAATGCTCTGCTTGGTGATGCCGGATTAGCTAAAGGAGTGTGTACCTATAACGGATATGTTTCCAACGAAAAAATAGCGGATGCGTTCAATCTCGAATATAGAAGATTGCACATCTTCTCAACAAATTAAGAGAAAGGTAATGACAATAGAACAGACTAGACAAAATACACAACAAACTGCCGCATGGATTAAGAGATACAACTCGCGCTTGGTGTCT
>DAIEQT010000312.1 GCA_027347545.1 Ignavibacteria bacterium
TAAATAGTTCCAAGATGAACTTGATTTATCGTATTTATATAACCCTCTAGTAGTGCCGGCATAAATCTTTTCTCCTACCCTTTTCAAGGAGTAAACTATTTCGGGCATCTGCTTATTCCAAATAGAATTCCAGTGGTAACCCCCATCTGTTGAAACTGAAACGCCGTGACCATTATCGCTTGAGACATAAATCTTATTTCCTTCAATGATAATATCGGAAATGCTTTGAGAGTACATACCATCGTTATGAAGAGGGTTCCAATTAAATCCCTCGTCAATTGAGAAATAAACGCCATTATAAGTACCGGCAAATAAAGTATCGTTTTTTTCTGCAAAAGTATTTATTCTTATAGGTGAGAGGTTCCCTATATCCGACCAATTTTTCCCGAAATCCGATGAGTTAAAAACATGCCCCCAATACGTACCGACTATAATTTTGTTTTTTCGAACAATTAGAGTTGTAACATTTTTATCATATAATTGATCACCGATGCTTAACCAATTATCTCCATCATTTTTAGAAATGTATAGACCTTTATTAGTTCCTAATAAAACATACTTATCATATGTCACTAATGTATTATAAGTGACGTAATCCGGCACTTTAGGCAATCCGATATTAACTTCTTGCCAAGTTGAACCTTCGTCAGAAGAACGAAATATTCCATGCTCATATAAAGCGGCAAAAATATAGACTTGATTTGTTGCGAGTAATTCTACTATAGCTCCAGTTGGTCCGCTAGTTTGTTTCCACTGAGCGTTTGTTACGGTACACAGTAGAACAACCAAGAAAAGAAGAGTATTGAATTTCATTTCATCTCCCCAATTAAAGGATGGATACAGTTAACAATATTTATTCCACTGTTAAAATCTAAATTACATTCGGAAAAATCAATGCAATTACGGCTTACTATGAAATGATTGCGTGGTAGTTGAAGGTTTTGCGGAGAGAGTAAATTGTAGAGACGTAGCGCGCTACGTCTCTACGTAAATTGGATTTTATTTTTTCTTGCGGACAACTTTCTTAGCTGTTTTTTTCTTTACAACTGGTTTTGTTTTCTTAGTAACCTTTGCCATTTGACCTTTCACATTTTTCGCCTTAACTACTTTTTTCTTTACCACCTTTTTGGCAACTGCTTTCTTTACAACTTTTTTCTTTGTAACAGCTTTCTTAGCAACCGGCTTAGTTTTCTTTAGTGCTTTTTTAACAACTTTTGCCTTTTCACGTTTCACTTTTGCGGGTTTCTTTGCTTTCTGTTTTGCAGCAATCAAATTCAAAGCTCCGCCGGATTTAAACCATTCAACTTGTCCGGCATTGAAAGAATGATTCAATACTATTTCATCTATAGAGCCATCTTTGTGCGTAACGATTAACTGAACTTGCTTTTCCGGAGCGAGTGCGCTCAAGTTTGGAATGCTCAGTCTATCATCTTCTTGAATCTTATCATAATCGCTAGGATTAGCGAATGTAAGAGGAAGCATTCCTTGTTTCTTCAAGTTTGTTTCGTGAATGCGAGCGAATGATTTTGTGATGATTGCTTTGCCGCCAAGGAAGCGCGGCTCCATTGCCGCATGTTCGCGTGAAGAACCTTCTCCGTAGTTTTCATCGCCAACAACAACCCAGCCGATGTTTTGAGCTTTGTACTCGCGTGCAACTTCATGTACTTGTTTGTACTCACCGGTGAAAAGATTTTTTGCTTCACCCGCGTTTCCGGTGTAAGCATTAATTGCACCGAGGAACATATTCTTGGAAATATTATCTAAGTGTCCGCGGAACTTTAACCAAGCACCAGCCGGAGAAATATGATCTGTTGTGCATTTGCCTTTAGCTTTCAAGAGAAGCGGTGCGTCAACTATATCGCTGCCATCCCAAGCTTTGAACGGTTCCATAAATTGGAGACGGTCAAAATTATCCGGCATTGCAATTTTAGTTTTGAATCCATTCTTCGATGGTGCGAGAAATCCTTTTTTATCTTTCAAGAAATTTTTCTTTGGAAGTTCTTCCCCGTAAGGCGCATCAAGTTTTACTTGTTCGCCATTTTCATTTTCTAAATAATCTGTTTCCGGATTGAATGAAAGCTTACCGGCTACTGCAAGTGCAGTTGTAATTTCCGGACTTGCAACGAACGAAAGTGTTTCCGGATTGTTATCGTTACGTTTAGCAAAATTTCTGTTGAATGAATTTACAATTGTGTTGCGTTCGCCGGTTTTGATATCCATACGTTTCCACATACCTATGCATGGTCCGCAAGCGTTTGCTAAAACCTGTCCGCCAAAATCTGTAAGCGTTTTTAATTGTCCGTCGCGTTCAATTGTAGCGCGTACTTGTTCAGAGCCGGGAGAAATTTTGTATTCCGATTTTGCTTTCAATCCTTTTGATAAAGCATTCTTTACAATATTAGCAGCGCGGTCAATATCTTCGTAGCTGCTGTTTGTGCAGCTTCCGATTAACGCAACACTAACTTTTTCCGGAAAATTATTTTCAACAATAGCTTCTTTAATTTTAGACAAAGGCCAAGCGCGGTCTGGTGTAAATGGTCCGTTCAAATGCGGCTCAAGTTCGTTCAAATTAATTTCAACGATCTGATCATAATACTTTGAAGGATCGGCATATACATCATCATCAGCTTTTAACACATCGGCATTTTTGCGAGCGAGTTTAGCGACATCAGCACGGTCTGTTTTTTCTAAGTAAACTGCCATTTTTTCATCAAAAGGAAATACCGAGCATGTTGCGCCAATCTCTGCGCCCATGTTGCAGATAGTTGCTTTGCCGGTACAAGAAATAGATTCAATTCCTTCGCCAAAATATTCTACAATTGCGCCGGTGCCTCCTTTTACTGTTAGCAATCCGGTAAGTTTTAGGATAACATCTTTTGGTGATGTCCAGCCGCTAAGTTTTCCGGTTAGTTTTACGCCAATAAGTTTTGGCCATTTTAATTCCCACGGCATTCCAGCCATAACATCAACTACATCGGCGCCGCCAACGCCAATTGCTAACATTCCCAAACCGCCCGCGTTTGGAGTGTGAGAATCTGAGCCGATCATCAATCCGCCCGGGAAAGCATAGTTTTCTAAAATCACTTGATGAATAATTCCCGCGCCCGGTTTCCAAAAACCAACGCCATACTTTTGGCAGATGGTTGCGAGAAATTCATAAACTTCTTTGTTCTCTTCGATGGCTTGTTTCAAATCCGAGACGCTTCCGTTTTGCGCTACAATTAAATGATCTGCATGAGCTGTTGCCGGAACAGCGGCTTCTTTTCTTCCGGCATGCATAAACTGAAGCATAGCCATTTGAGCGGTTGCGTCTTGCATTGCAACACGGTCCGGTGCAAAATCCGCAAAATCTTTTCCGCCTTTGAGTGGAGATTTTGGAGTTTCCCATAAGTGTGAATAGAGAATTTTTTCTGCGTAAGTCATCGGTCTGCCAACAACTTTGCGTGCTGTTGTAACTTTATTCTGAAATTGAGCATAAACCTTTTTGATCATATCAAAGTTTGCTGTCATTGTAGTTCCTATATTGTTTGAAATCGGTACAAAGATAAAAAAATGGCGGGAATTATTATAAAAGATTGGAACGCAGATTTTTTATGATCTGTTAAGAAAAATCATGATTAATCATAAACGATCTTAATTAATCTGCGTTCTGCTTTTTATTTTATCATGGATAACGAAATTCTTTGCTTTGGTACGTCAATTCCAATTACGGTTACGTCAATAATGTCGCCCACTTTAAGCAGCTCAAGCGGATTCTTCACAAACTTATTTGCTATTTGAGAAATATGAAGCAGCGCATCTTGCTTAACGCCAATATCAACGAATGCACCGAAATCCACAACGTTGCGGACAGTTCCTTTCAGTTTCATTCCATCTTGCAAGTCTTCGATTTTTAGAACATCGCTTCGCAAAATTGGCAAAGGCATTTCCTCGCGGGGATCGCGTCCCGGCTTTTTTAAGTTGTCAAGAATATCTACAAGTGTCGGCTCTCCAACTCCAATTTCTTTGGCAACTTTTTCAACACCTTTTGTTTTTACAAAGAGCTCAACTAGATTTCCTTTCTCATTGATATGTGTTGTGGAAAGATCGCAGAGCTTCAAAAGTTTTGTCGTAGCTTCGTAAGACTCGGGATGGATTGAAGTATTGTCGAGCGGATTTTCTCCATCAGGAATACGCAAGAATCCGGCACACTGCTCAAAAGCTTTTTCACCCATTCCGGTAACGTCCATCAACTCTTTGCGGTTTTTAAATTTGCCTATTCGCTCCCGGTACTTAATAACATTGTTGGCAATTCTCTTGTTCAAACCGGAAACGTAATTTAGAAGTGAAGCAGAAGCGGTGTTCACATCAACACCAACATAGT
>DAIEQT010000321.1 GCA_027347545.1 Ignavibacteria bacterium
GGCTCAGGACATGGTTTTATTCAGACAAAGAAAATGGTTTTGCTGAAATGATGAAAGGGTTGAAGCATTACTTGTTAGTTTATTGTTTAACTCAAGATACTGGTAATTATTATTAGAGCTTCGCAAGAAACTGAATATTAAAACTTGTTAAAAATCTTTTTTTGAAAAGCTTTTAAGCCCGAAGAACAATGGAACGACACACCAAACTACTAATGAGATAATTGAAACAATCATTCCAAGTCCGCTTCCTAAAAATTGATTAAACACAGCTCCGGTGTAGCCCATTAACGCGGAAATATCAAATCTTAGAATAACAAGAAGACGCGAAAGATCAATCGGATTTAGTATAGTAAATATTATAGAGGGAATTTCCAGAGGATATTCCCGGAATACTTGCAGCGTAATTAAGATTAATCCATCATAAAGAGCGGTGAAAAAGAGCCAGAGAAATATCGCGAGCCCGAGTCCTTTCATTTTGTTTTCGTTCATAGTAGCAATTAGAAACGAAACGGATACAAAAATAAATGTTTCAAAAATGCCGCCGATGAATAAGTTTATTAGCTCAGCTCCGGCTTCTTTGAAGTTGCGTATATAAATGAGAATTGGTAATCCTGTCCCAAGAAGAAAGCTTAAAACCATTGGCACCGATAGACCTAAATACAATCCAACGAAAAGTGTTTTCCGGTTTATCGGCTGAGATAATATCAGAATGATGTAATCTCTGTTGTTGTACAAATAGATTGTACCGAAGATTAAACTTGTTAACGGGATTATAATCATGTTAATGTTCAACAAACTTAGAATAACTTTGTTAGAATCATTGGTAAACGAAAGCAAACCATAGCTTAGGATAACAAAGAACAAAGTGTAAACAACCAGCCACTTGCTTCTAAAAGTATCGTGCACTTGATATTTGATTATGGATTTAAGCGCGTTCATACTTTTTCTCCAACCATTAGATTGGCAATGGCTCTTTCCAAGTTTTTTTCGCCCGTCATAGAAATTAACTCATCCTTTTTTCCGGCGAAGCAAATGCTTCCTTCAAGAAGGAAAATAATTTCTTCTGCAAGCTCTTCAAGTTCGCTCATGATATGAGAAGTAAACAAAATTGTTTTTCCGGCTTGTCTCTCTTTTAGGATTTTGTCTTTAAGAATACTGCTCGAAACCGGATCGAGTCCCGCGCTTGGTTCATCAAGAATTAAAATCTGCGGATTGAAAAGGAAAGCAATAACCGCGTTTAATTTTTGCTTTGTTCCGCCGGACAAAGTTTTAATTCGCTTTTCAAATTCTCTTTCAAGATTAAGCTGCTGAATTAATTCCTCATCAAGATTCGCATTTACATTTCGTATTTCCTTCAGCAATGTTAAAACCTCTTTCACACTGAGATTTTCCGGAAAGCTTGCAATCTGAGGCATGTAGCCAATCTTTGCTCTGTAATTGTATATTCCATTCAGCTTTGTACCATCAACAAATATGTTGCCGGATGTAGGTTTTACAAGCCCGAGAATAGATTTAATAAGGGTAGTTTTGCCGGAGCCATTAGGACCGACAATGTATGTGAGAGCGTTCGGCTTAATCACAACATCTAAACCTTTCAACGCCTCGAGCGCGCCATATTTCTTGTATAGTTTTTCTGTTCTAATCATTTTATAAAACTCATTTCGGGATATTTATCAACTAATGTTTCCGGTGTGAGAACCGGGAATACTTTCTCTGCTGTGTTCAAAAGTTCCACAAAGAAACTTCTGAGAAGCAAAAGTGTCGGTCGGTTCTTTTCAACCAACAGTGAAAATAATTTTACCGGGTGATGTGGTACTTCGCCAATTCCGTCTTTATTCAAATCGTAGCCTTGATAATCCGACCAGTAATTGTTGGCAAAGGTATTATAGTTTCTTGTGTTGTTAGTTGTAAATTCAAACGAATTTCCAATAAAGTTATTCTTCTTAAAATTATTGTCCATAGAGTTTGCCATTAAGCGAATTGCCCAACCGTTATTTTCAAAGAGATTATGCTCAACCGTATTTCGGTTGCTTCCTTCCAGATAAATGCCGCATGTATTTCTAACAAACTTGTTGTTGTAAATTTTTCCATCAGTAATTTCTTTTAGCAGCAATCCAAAAGAAGCGCCTCCCCAATTGTTGATAAATAAATTGTTATGCATCTGAACGTGATGTGTAAACATCACGGCAACTCCGGCGCTGTTATGCTGAAAAGTGTTGTGTGAATATTCGCAGCTATCGGAAAACATGAAGTGAAGTCCGTAACGAAGATTTCTCGTACTAAAATTATTTTTTATTAAGCTTCTTCTGACAAACTCCAAATAAATGCCGTCGCGGTGTCCATCTATTGTATTCCCGTCAACTATAATATCCATGCAATACCAGAGATGAATTCCATTGCCCGAGTAAGTTTGTGTTTTCTGAGATGATATTATTTTGTTGTTCCGGATTCTGCAATTCCAGCTTTTGCCGAGGTAAATCCCAAAGAAATTGTTGCTGAATTTATTATTCTCAATGATGCAGCCGGTAACACTATCTAATTTCACGGCGGCGTTATCTTTAACAAAACTTGCCCCAACGTCTGCAAAGTGAATTCCGCTTACAGTAACATTATTAGCCCTTACGGTTAGTATTCTTTCTTTTTTATTGCCGCTGATTGTCGGAAAGCCAATTCCTAGAAGTGAAATTTGTTTGGCTATTACTAAGTTGTTCTCTTCATAAAATCCGCTCGAGATTTTTATTGCATCTCCATTTTCGGCTAAAGTTAAGGCTTGCTTAATGGTTTTTATATTTTCACTTTTCCCAACAGTTATAGTTTTAGGAAGTATAAAATTGGTTAACAGAAAAAAGAATAAAACTAAAACACTATTTCGAATTCTTAACATAATTAAGCACATCTTTCCAATTCATTTTTTGCCCGCTCATTTCCGCAAATACTTTTTCCATATCATCCTTGTTTTTGAAACCGCCAATATTCATACTCATCGGGCTCTCCATTTGGGGACTTACAATGTAAAAAGCTGTTGCGGCGTCAGTTAGCGTATTTGGATTAGCGTAATCACTAATCCATAAAGTTTCGGCAGTAAATCCACGGTTAACGGAAACATAATCTGCCATGCATTCAATTGAATCAAACATGTAAACTTTTCCTTTATCTGTAACTAACTCGCTCCCAAATTTCGGATCGGTAATCATCATCATGCAATGAGCGCACTCGTCTTTGTTATAGTTAATTGGCTGCTGCTCTTTGCTGCAATTGGTGAGTAAGAATGAGCCCAGTAGGAATAAAATTATTCTATATGCCGTCAATTCTTTTCTCCTTTTTGAAACTAAGATAAGTTGATGCTGCAGCAAGAAGTATTGAAAGTGTAATTATGTATGTTCCAATACTGGGTACTGATTTAGCGTTCATGTTTAGCAATTGTTTTGTCCCAAGCAGCGGTGGCTGATACGTCATGCCCGGTATTCTTATTGGAGCTCGAGGATCTAAGTTATGTCCGTAATCGTAACCCCATAAATAGTAATCGTAAAGACCGTAACTTAGAACGAGAAGCAGTAGAGCTAGCCAGAATATCTTCAGCCATTTTCTATTGAATAATCCGAATGCAATTCCCATCACAGAAAAAATTACGATTAAGTATGGCATAACTTTTAATTCCGGAATGGATTCCGGATGAATAGTTTTCATTCCAATGTAATGGTTAAGATTATTGATAAGATTAAGATCGCCTTCTTTTTGTCCGGTAATTTGGTTCACCCAAATTCTCAATCCCAGACCTTCGGGATATTGAGGCGCCCGTAAATCAATATTCCAAATTGGGAAAAGAAAAGCTCCCAAAAGAATTACGGCTGCAGTAATCATTAACCACTTCGATAAATTTTTCATCTTTTCACCCGGAATCACTTCCTTATTAATTGAAAGACAGTTTAACAGAACTTCCAGCATCCGATACTCTTACATATCCTTGCATTTCTTGATGAAGCGCAGAGCAAAAATCCGTACAGTAGAATGGATAAATTCCGGCTTTGGTTGGAGTCCAAACAATAGTTTTCGTTTGTCCGGGCATTACTAATAGTTCAGAATTGTTCAAACCCTTTACGGTAAATCCATGTGGAATATCCCAATCTTGTTCTAAGTTTGTTACATGCCAGTAAACTTTGTCGCCAACTCTTACGCCTTCAATATTATCCGGCTTAAAGTGGCTTCTAGTTGCACTGATATAAACATGAACTTCATTTCCGTTTCGTTCAACTCGCGCATCCTTTTCGCCATGTACCGCATACTTGTTTTTGTTGTTTTCAATCGGGTAAATTTTCTTGGAATTCTTCATTAATAAATCTGCTGGAATTGCTTGAGCGTAATGAGGTTCTCCAATTGTCGGGAAATCCAACAGGAGCTGCATCTTATCGCCGCTTATATCATATAGCTGTGCAGATTGTGTTAACTCTGGACCGGTTGGTAAATATCTATCCTTAGTAATTTTGTTTAGAGCAACAACATATTTACCGGAAGGTTTTCTGCTGTCTCCGCCAGGAATCATTAAATGTCCAATTGAATAGTATGTCGGAATTCTATCAACAACTTCCCATGTTCCAATTTTCCATTTAACAATTTCTGATGATAAGAATGCCGATGTGTATGCATAGCCGTTGCCGTCAAATTCTGTATGCAGTGGTCCCAATCCAGGATTTTCAACTTCACCGGCAACTACCGCATCATATTTTAGAATTGGAATTCCGCCAAACTCACCGTCAAACTTTTTCTCTTCAATTGCCGTAATCATTTTTTCATAAGAATGAACCGGAATTACGGTTGATAATTTTCCGCCGGCAACTATGTATTCACCGCTCGGGTCAACATCAACACCGTGTGGTGATTTTGGTGTTGGTATGTAATAAATCATTCCCGGGCAATTTTTAGGATCAAGAACCAGCACATCATTCAGCTTTTTTGATTCAGCCGAATGTGTCTCTTCATTGTACAAGTTGTTATAATATTCCGCCGATACTTTTTGAGCCTTACCTGCTTTCACATATTCTTCTGCCTTTTTCCAATTCACCGCGGCAATAAAATCTTTATCGTTCTGAGATGCGTTGATTTCTAAAAGCGCGTTTGCTTGTTCACTGTTGTAAGAGGTAAAAAATGCCCAGCCATGAGAAGGTCCTTTGCCTGCATGTGCTAAATCATAATTCAGTCCTGGAACCAGAATTTGAAAAGCTAAATTCATATCGCCGCTTTTGTTATCAACAGAAATAAAAGAAACCGTTCCTTTGAAGTTTTCTTTATAAGATGCAATGGGAACATCTTTGTTTGGAATTGGCAAACTGAATCTTGTTGAAGCGACTACATACTCAGTATTTTCAGTTAAGAATGGTGAACCATGATTGCCTGCCGAATTTGGAATTTCAATGATTTCAGCGGTCTCAAATGTGCTCAAATCTATTCTGGCAACTCTTGGTGTATTGTTTCCATTTATGAATATCCACCTTCCGTCCTGCTCTCCGTTTGTTTTTGATAACACCGGATGGTGAGCGTCATCCCAGGGAATGAATCCGTAAGAAGTCATTAACATTCCCTTGGTTTCTTCAGAATATCCGTAACCGGTTTCGGGATTCTGCGAGAATACACTTATGTTCTTAAACATTCTTCCGGATGGTAAACCGTAAACTGATAACTGTCCGTTAAATCCGCCCGACATGAACGCATAAAATTCATCGTAGCTTCCCGGTTTTACATATGTGCGTTTGGCTGCGTCTTCGGCGGATGCAGACTCTCCAGACCCGGAACAGTTGAATAAAATTATGCCAACTATAACTACCGTAAATAAGCCAACAATTAGTTTGATGTTCTTCATCTTGTTTCTCCTTTTGATGAATTAATTTATTTTTCTTCAGAGCGGAAGTATTCTAGGATATTCATTGCATCATCTTTAGTTACGTTTTGAAACGTCATCTTTGTAGCGTGAAGCGCAACTAACTTCTTTGCTTCAGGATGTTTATTTGCCATTTCATCTGGGTTCAGAATGTTATTCACTATGTATTCCGGCGTTCTTCTTTTCGTAACATTTCTTAAAGCCGGTCCCGTGTATTTTTCATCAAATTTGTGGCATTGGCTGCATTTGGATTCAAATAGTTTCTTACCAGCCGCTGCTTTTATTGCATCCAACTTACCAAGAGCTATTTTTTCTTTTATCGGGCCAATTCCGTTTTCTAATTCGAAAACAGAAATCCCAAAAATCTTTGCCATCTTCTCTTGCTTTGATGTTGCTTCATCTTTTTTACCTTCACCCCCGCTGCAAGCAATTACTAATAAAAAGCTTGCTAGTGCCAAATAAGGAATTAGTCTCTTCATTTATTACCTCTTATATGTTGTGTGTAAAAAGTTTTCTAGTTCAATAGCTTTAGGAAACAAAACGTTATTTTCTAAATGAACATGTATGTGTAAGTCTTTTTCAAAGATTTCAAGCTTTTGCAATAGCAGCGTATAAGTTGTACACGCATCTTCCGGAGCTTTGTAATCATTCAGTAGTTCTCGAACTTTTTCTGTTACTCCGCCAGCAGTTTGGTGATCTAATTCCAGCACATTAATTATTTTTCTGATCGATTGATTTCTTCCTAAATGCGGCTTCTCTTCAAAACGTTTACAATCTTCCAGATATTTAATAAGAGGGAATAGAATGGTTTCTTCTTTGTTCATATGCGGTTTTAAATCTTTGAGTACGCTTAGAGTTAATTGCTCTGCCCCGGTAACTTCCGGATGATTTGCTACGTGAGCCTTTACAACCTTTGCAAAAAGAATTGGGATTTCGGCTGCTTCTTTAAGTAAGAATGCGTGATGGGTTTGTACTATGTGTTGAGTAAGCTCTTTTAATGTTGCGAATTCAGGAAGAATAGCGGCTCTGTTTGTAATTTCACTTGCAATTTCCTCCTCTATCTTCGCTAAGAATTTTTCTTTTTGATTTTCTGTATATCGTTTCTCATTCAACACTGCAGATAATGTTGAGTGTCCGTTGCAGCAGAAATCAATTCTCCTTTTCTCAAACAACTTTATCACCTGGGGGTGCGAGAGGACTATATCTCGTACAGCTTCATTTTCGTATTTATTCATAACGAACGACTCCTAAGCGGAATATTATATCCGATTTTATAATAAAAAAATTTACTGTTTTTCCCGTTTTGCTTTTTGAATAAAGTAATAATTCATCTTCATTTCCTTAAGTTATGGCCAGTTGTATAATCAGATAAAATTTTCTGATATAAAATAACTAGAATAATATTTCTTGTCAAGTTAATTTTTACTGAGCAGATATTTACTGCTAACTCAATCCTAGAATAGTGTCTCGGGTCAATTCGGATACTCCGGCGCGGTTTGTATCTAATTTTAGACTGTTGCGGTAATTCTTCCCGGACATAATTGAAATAGATTTGTTGTAGGTGTGAAATATGTTTAAAACAACAAGGGGAAGCTAAACTTCCCCTTGTTGTAATCGAAGTGGATCCCCTCTTTCCTTAACAAGCATTTTATTCCCGCTACTTCAATTTTACTGCATAATTATTGAAATGGAATCAGTATAAGTACTATAAATATTCTTTCCATTTTAAGATGTTTTCGAAAGAAAATCTACTATAAGAGCCTGGCTTACCGTATTTATGCTTATTTATGGTATAAGTACTAACAAAACTTTTTAAAATATATGACGAAAAAATGATTGACTTGTATTAAAAAATCATTTACTTTTGTATAGAGATTAATAACAGCAATGTTATTATTCCTCTTGACCCAAGTGCTCCCCCCACACTTGGGTTTTTTATTTTAAACGCAGAGGATATCTGCTGGGATTACCAATACAGTAAGTGCAATTTTCATATTGCAGCTTACGAGCTTCATTTAGAGAATTGAACGGGACGTCTTGCTTGGCAAAGATAATATTATTAACAAGGCATAAAGATTTTTCGTTGTCGAGATCATGAATCTCTAACATGCGCTTGTTACCCAAATACTTTTCGCCTCTCATATTACCGGAATAAGTTCTCATTACTTACCTCCCAACATAATTAAGTGAACTAAATGTTAATTAAAAAATAATATGGTGAGTTGTACTTAGCATCGGTATAAGTACGATATTTTTTGGGGAAGGGAACTTGAAGGGAGAAATGAGAGTGATCTAAGAGACCGCTCTAAAATTTCTCCACTTTAATGGGGAAATTCTTTGTGTTGATATTTACAAATATGAAACCGATACCTAAGAATATTTGTGAAAAAGTTGCTAGATAAAAGCTGGTTACTCCTTTGTACAAATCTAAAAGTATGGCGGCATATTTAAGTAAACTTATTAATTGATAAAAAATCAACATTATTAGAAACAAGCTGAAGCTTCTTGTCTGGTTAATATGCTCGATAAGCTTGTTTACAAGTGTAAAGAATATCACAAGTGAAAAACCCAAACAAAGTAGATATAACCAGAATATTTTGCCGCCTAGCAAATGTGATATGGACAGGACAATTATACTTGCGAGAACAATAAATATTGATTTATAGCGTTTTGTTAAAGAGAAGTTTTTCAGCAGAATAAAAGTTGGATAAAAACTTAGCGGCATTAAGTGGAAACCCAAGTGCAAAATATGTGCAGTTGGGTCCATCACAGCATTGATCAAAAAAAAAGTAAAGTAACTTGTCTTATACTGTTTGAATAATGTAAGAGCCCATACTAGCATTGATAAGTATGAAATTATTTCATTTATAGTCATAACACACTAGAAACAATTAGGTGGACAAGGTAATGACTCTTCTAAAGTATTCATGTCTTTAGTAATGGAGAATACTTTAAGCCGTCTTTCAAAGAAAATTTCTGTTCCGGCACCAAGATTTAACAGTTCGTTCACTTTGGATTTACTAACCATATAAAAAACATCGGAAGGGTTAATAACTTTTCCGGCAGGGTATAAAACCTTACGTCCGTCGCCTAAAATTACCAATTCTCCATTGTTAATACTAAACATCAAATAGTTTTCAGTCCTACCAAGTATCAAGTCCAATTCACTACGGCTCATATTAACCGACTCGATAACATTATTGAAAAGTTTGTCTGCTTCGGCTTTATCAAATATAGTCCCAATGGTTTGAGTTCCTATGTTTTTAGTTGCTATGGTTTGAGTGCCGCTGGTGCAAGAGATAAGTATAACTATAAAAGAAAGCAGAATAATAATTCTTTTCATTTTATCTCCTATAAATTTT
>DAIEQT010000325.1 GCA_027347545.1 Ignavibacteria bacterium
ACCGCTCTTTGGGGATTTAGCGAAGCCGCTCTTGGAGGAATATTACACATACTCAAAGTTCCTCTCACCGGATTACTGATTGGCGGCGCGGCGGTATTTTTTATTTCGCTGATTGCACGCTACGCCGAATCACCATCACAAATTCTTAAATCAACTCTGGTTGTTATTTTGATCAAAGCGGTTGTAACACCGTTCATTCCGCTCAACTCTTATTTTGCGGTGTCGGTTCAAGGAGTTTTAGGATACTTATTTTTTAGATTTATTCCATCTTATAAGCTATCTGCAATTCTTTTAGGAATGGTAACACTCTCTTTCAGCGCATTCCAAAAACTTTTCATAATCACATTCATGTTTGGCAATGCGTTTTGGGAATCTATTGATTCATTTGTGAAATTTATTCTTGCTCAGCTTCCTTTTCTCAAACATGTTCACACACCAAGTGCTTCTCTAATTTTAATTTCCGTTTACGCGGCAATACATATTCTCGGTGGATTGTATGTTGGGATTAAGGTTGCTGGAATTGACAAATGGCTTGAAAAGAAAAGATCGTTTTTCGACTTAGAAGCTATAAAAAACGTTTCCACTAATCCGTTATTCGAGCAGAGAAAATCTTCAAAAAAAAGAAGATGGTGGCAAAGGAAATCCGGAATAATACTTTTAACATTCTCGCTGATACTAGTTATACTTTCCTACATCTTTCCCCAGCTTGGTAAATCAACTTCTACAAATATTTTCTTTATGATTATCCGTTCCATTGCAATAACACTTATATGGTTCAAAATTGTTTCACCATTTATTCTTAAACACTTCAAGAAGTTTATTGAAAAAAGAAAATTTGAGCACGCTTCGGAAGTGAACAGAATGACTTCCCAATTTCCGCTATTCAAAAAAGTCGTTAACTACTGTTGGAATCAATCGTCCGAGCAAAGTGGATTTAAACGCGTCTATAGATTTCTTTCTAACTCACTTGCTTTACTTTTAATAATAGATCTTACAAATGAACAAGATTAGAATTCTTACCGGTGAAATTAAAACCGGGAAAACAACACGCTTAATGCAATGGGCAGCTTCGCAGAAAAATATTGATGGAATATTTCAGCCGGTTATTGATGAGAAACGTTTTGTCTATCACATAGGTTCGCGAACACTTAAACCGCTTGAAACTACTGAAACGGAAAATGTTACTCAGATCGGCAAATACAATTTCAGTAATCAAACGTTCGAATGGTCGCAAAAAATCCTTAGCGAATGCGCTGCTAAAAAGCTCGATTGGATTATCGTTGATGAAATTGGTCCCCTTGAACTGCATGGGAAAGGACTAGAACCGGCTGTTTCAAAGTTACTTGTTGATAGAGAAAATACTAAAGCGCAGATTTTGTGTGTTGTTCGTGATTCTATTCTAGAAAAGTTTATTATGCATTACGGATTACAAAACGATTATCAGATTTTTGAGCTAGAAAATTAAGTACCAGATTAAGATTAAGAGCAAGAATAAGAATAAGAGCACGGGCAAGTTAGTTTGTTTTCTTGCTCATGCTCTTATTCATAATCTGTCTTTAGAATGCGTAACTCACACCAACATGCATGAACCAAGTAGAAAGCTCGCTCGTACTTCCATCAAATTCATTAGCAATTAAACTTGGATTGCTTGCGGTAACCGAATTGTTTAATGCCATTTCGAAAGCTGCATTAATTGTTAATGGCGCAGATACTTTGTAGCTCGCACCAGCCATTACATGGTTTTCTACAACTGCTGGAAAGATTGGGAAAATTGTTGATTGCGGAACCGGATTTGAATTGTAAGCATAACCAAGACGCAATGTTAATTCCTTGGTTGCTAAATACTCACCACCGATTTTTATCATTAGCGAGTTTTCCCAATTCATCGGAAATTCAATATTAAATGTACCGGCGTTGCCCATCATCTTATTAATGTTGGAATTGTTTCCGTTTTTCAATTTCAAAGTCATTTTATCAAAAGCGTTTTCCCACATTAAGTATTCAACATCGGCAGCTAGCAGTAAACAATCTGTTGCTTTGTAGGAAACACCAAATCCAAAAGAAGCTGGAAAAGTTAGGTCAACATCCAAATCGTAATTTGCAACAACACCTTTGCTCATGTCAATTCCAAGCTGAGTAAACTGAGCCATAATTGCCGCTTGAGCTTGTGCTTGAGTTTTGCCGGGATTCTGCATCATCCATCCCATCATTGCCTTACCAAAAGCATCGTTAAGCTGTGCAGTCATATCCATTGTTGCTTTGCCGCCGGTGTAAGTTAAAGATGTTGGTAATGTATAGCTCAAACCAAAAGAAAGTTTGTTATCAACTTTGTAAGCTAAACCAATTTTTCCGTTGAATCCGATTGCGGTAAGATCTGTCATTTTTGCCGAAGCGGTAACTTCATCATATCCAAAACCGTTTGGTGGTGTTCCAGCAAACATTTGTCCAAATGTCATTCCAGGCATTGCAACACCTTGCATAGCCATTGGATTTAATGAAAAAGGCATAGAGAATTCCAACATGCTGTAAACCAAGTGCAAACTTGCGCCTACAGAAAAATGTTCGTTGAACTTGTATGCTAAGCTTAATCCGCCTTGCATAGATGCTAACTTAGAATGATACTCTTGTTTTGTTGCTCCGTAAAGCGCATGGTTCAACATATAGTCAGCGCCCATTCCACCAGAGGTAAAGAGACCAACGCCCCAGGTGAAATCGCTACAATCGCAGCTGTGCAGATAAGATGCAGATGGTAATGGAAAAATATTATCGTCACCATCAACATTATTTAGTTTGTTTTTAAAATGTAAAGATGGATACATCATAGAGATATCAACATTCAACATAGTTTGATTCACGAAAGACAATCCAGCCGGATTGCTCATCATAAGTTCCGGTGTATCAAACACACCGATTGATGTTCCGCCTCTTCCAATAGATTTTGCATCAAAGCCAATCAATCTTGTGCCGGATTGAGCAAAAAGTGATGCAGCAAATAACATAACTGTGAATAATCTTAAACCAGCTTTCATTTGTTACTCCTATTTGTGAGTTATATTTAAAAGGAATTAATCCTTTTGATAGTTCTTACCAAGCAAAGCCATACGTAACGATTCATCCAGCACAGACGGCATACTCATGTGATTCAT
>DAIEQT010000352.1 GCA_027347545.1 Ignavibacteria bacterium
CTTCCTTAAACCAAATATCCGCAAACTGAGGATTGCTGCGTATTTCATTTTTGAATGTTTCGATGTTTTCAACCGTGCCGGAAACCGTTGCGTTAATTCCTTCACTGGAAATCCAAACGCGCCCTTTGATATCGTGATTCTGGCAAAACATTAGATGATCTTGTACAAATTTTTCCGGTTCGGGAAAGCTGATATATTTATAAAAAAGTAAAACCCGGTAATCCATTTTCTTCCTTTCTTGCAGCATTGCGCTTATATTTGTCCGCAAAAATAGTAAATAGGAATTAAATGAGACACTTCGTCGTAGAAATAATTTATAAGGCGCCAATTGAGAAAATTGAAGAATTAACGCCAATTCACAGAGAGTTTCTTCAAACGGGCTACAAGGCTGGAATGCTGCTTGTCTCCGGACCAAAAGTACCGCGCACTGGAGGAATTGTGATTGCCAAAGCAAATACTATGGAAGAGTTAGCCGAGTTCTTCAAGAACGATCCTTACTCTTTGAATGATGTGGCTGATTACAGTTTTATTGAATTCAACGCGAAGAGCCACCAAGAAATTTTGAAAGACTGGTTGGAATAAAAATAGTACGAAGACTTTGCCTACCTAATTAACTCCATCGTTGCTATATTTCGGTCAAAATTAATGATAGTTATATGAATCAGCCCGATGTACGTGTTGGAGTTCTAACGGAAAAGGAAATCCGCTTCGATTTGTACGGCGATTTTTCTGTTCGCAGTTACGAAAAAAAATTCATCGGAAAGTTTACAGCTAAGCTTGCCGGAGATCTCATTGTTCTCTTCCAGGACAAAAAGGATGTTCTCTCGGCAAAGGAAATTACTTTTACGCCGAACGATTTGGAAATAGAATCTTTTCTGCTTCGTGATGTGATGATTGGAATTAATTTCCATTGGCAGAAAAAAGAGAACCAGCGCTTCCGCGGCAAACTTAATCTTATAATTGAAGGAGACAAAATCACTGCGGTTAATATTCTTCCGCTCGAAGATTATTTAACAAGTGTAATCTCTTCAGAGATGAGTCCGAACTCATCTGTTGAATTACTGAAAGCGCATGCAATTGTTTCCCGCGGCTGGCTTCTCGCTCAGCTTGCAAAGAAGAAAACTCACACCACCACAATGATTGAAAACGCATCTGAAGATGAAGTAATTAGATGGTACGATAGAGAAGACCATGTAAACTTTGATTTCTGCGCTGATGATCACTGCCAGCGTTATCAAGGAATTACAAAGATTATTAATGATCACGCGACAACCGCGATTTATGAAACGAGCGGATTGTTCTTAACCTACAACGATAAAATTTGCGATACCCGCTACTCAAAAAGCTGCGGCGGAATTTCGGAAGCATTTGAAGCTTGCTGGGAAGATACCCCGCATAAATATTTATCTCCCATTGTGGATTATAAGTTTGAACTCGATGGTTACGATGTAGATTTGACCAAAGAATCAGCCGCCGAAAAATGGATTCACAGTTCACCTCACGCTTTCTGCAATACAACAGATAAAAAAGTTCTCTCTCAAGTTCTTGTGGATTTTGACCAGGATACAAACGATTTCTTCCGATGGAAAGTTGAATACACACAAGAAGAAATTGCCGGATTGATCAATACAAAGAGCGGTTTTGATTTCGGAGATATACTCGATCTCGTTCCCGTCACCAGAGGCTCTTCGGCTCGACTTATCAAGCTAAAAATTGTTGGTTCTAAAAAAACTTTAACAATCGGCAAAGAACTCGAAATCAGAAAAGTTCTTTCCAAGACTCATCTTTACAGTTCAGCATTCATTGTTCAAAAAGAAAATATTGTTAACGGCGTTCCACAAAAATTTACTTTGCACGGAGCCGGCTGGGGACACGGAGTTGGGCTTTGCCAAATTGGCGCGGCAGTTATGGGCGAAAAGGGTTACACGTTTGATGAAATTCTGAAGCATTACTTCCGCGGCGCAACGATTCAAAAAGGATATGAATGAGAGTACTTTTCACTTGTCTTTCCCAAAGTTGGGGCGGAATGGAAATGTACGCTTTAACTACGGTAAAGCAGCTTCTCAAACACAACATCGAAACAGAACTTGTTTGCTTTCCCGGCTCACGTTTGCATCAAGAAGCAGTTAAAGAAAATATTGCTAACTACACTTTCTCGTTCAAGTCTTATTTTCATCCTGTCGCAATCAGAAGGCTTTCTTCTTTGATAAAGAAAAATTCTTATGATGTTATCGAATGCGGCGGCTCTAAAGATCTTTGGCTTGTTGTTCCGGCGCTAAAACTTTCCGGTTCAACTGCTCCCCTTTTTCTTTCAAAGCAAATGGCATCTTTCATAATCAAAAAAGACTTAATGCACCGCTGGATTTACAACCGTGTTACCAAAGCGTTCGCAATCAGTAATATGATAATGAAGAATTTGGAAGAAACTACGCCGCTTACAAAAGACAAAATTGTTCTACTGCAAAATGCCATTGATACTACAAAGTTTGATCCGGCAAAGGTTGATAGAACGAAAGTGAGAAAAGAATTTTCGATTAGTGATGATGATTTATTAATTGGAATGATTGCGAGATTCAGTCCCGGCAAAGGTCATGAGGAATTTCTTAGCGCAGTCAATCAAATTAGCGAACGGCATTCTAATGTAAAGTTTATGATAGTCGGCGAGGCAAGCCGCGGAGAAGAAAGTTACGCACAGAAAATAAAAGCAATTGCCGGTGAGTTAAATATCTTGGATAAAATTATTTTTACCGGGTTCAGAAACGACACGCCGGAAATTTTAGCAGCGCTCGATATTTTTATATTCCCTTCTCACGATGAAGCTTTTGGAATTGCACTTGCCGAAGCTTTAAGTATGGGCAAGCCTTCCGTTTGTTCTAACTTTGCCGGTGTACTTGATATTGCTGTTGATGATGAAACTTCCTATTTGTTTGAAAAAGGAAACGGCGATGATTTAGCTTGTAAAATCGAAAAGTTAATTGGCTCTAAAGAAACCAGAGAACGTTTTAGCGTTGCAGCAAGAAAACGCGCAGTTGAAATGTTCGACTTAGAAAATTTCACGGAAAAACTAATTTATCACTTTAAGCAAAGCAGATGACCTTTCTTAATCCAGCGGTACTATTGGGTTTGATCGCGGCAGCAATTCCAATTGTTTTGCACTTTTTAAACTTGCGCAAGCTAAAGACTATAGAGTTTAGCACGCTTGCGTTTTTGAAGGAATTGCAGAAGACAAAAATCCGCCGGATTAAATTGAAGCAATGGCTTCTGCTTTTTCTCCGTGTTCTCATAATCTTATTCCTGGTCTTAGCATTTGCTCGTCCGACGCTAAAGAACATTTCTTTTGGTGATTCTTCCGCAGCAAAGACAACTGCCGTAATTATTCTCGATAATACTTTCAGCATGTCGGTTATTGGAGAAAACGGCTCGCGTCTGAATAATTACAAACAGATAGCAAAGAATTTGCTAACCAACTTTCAGCCGGGTGATGAAATTGCAGTGGTTTCGGTTGGTGATTTGAAAGTTAAGAGTGCTGCCGCTTCCGGCAACTTTGCCTTCGTTAAAAAGGAAATAGACGACCTCGAAATTTCCAATGTCAGCGGAACACTTAACGAAGCAATGATAAAAGCTTCGCAAATATTATACTCATCAAAAAATTATAACAAAGAAATTTACTTGCTTAGCGATCTTCAGAAAGGAAGACTTGTTAACACTTCTGCTGAGATTTCCGGATTTGGAAAGACACTCTCGCCCGACACTCGTTTATATCTTTTCAATGGAACGGCAAACGAAGTTGTTAATCTTGGCATTGATGATTTGAAGCCGAACAATCAGCTTTATGAAGTTGGCAAAGAAGTTAGCTTTTCAGCTATTGTTAAAAACTATTCCAGTTCTGCCGTGAATGATAATGTGGTTTCTTTCTTTATTAACGGAAAGCGGACAGCGCAGAAAAATCTTTCTCTGGCCGCTAACGAATCAAAAGAAATTTCGTTTGAAACAACATTGCAAGATACCGGACTTGTTGAGTTTATCGCCGAATTGGAAGATGATGCTATTTTGCAAGACAATAAAAGGTTTTACAGTGTTTACATTCCAAGCGATATTTCTCTTTTACTATTGAGTGACCGCACCGATGACACAAAGTTCGTTAAACTCTCGCTTGGTATTCCTAATCAAAAAATTAAGCTGACTGAACTGCGCACAGAGCAAATCTCTTCTGTTAATCCACAAAAATTTGATGCTGTGATTTTAATTGGCGTTGATAAAATCGACGATACAAAAGCTCTGGCAAATTATCTTACTACTGGTGGAAACATAATTGTAATGCCTGGCGCTCAAAGTACACTTGCCGGATTTCAAAAGTTTAGTAAAGAACTTGGGCTTCCGACAGCAAACGCAATCGTTGGCAAACCTGGTTCGCCCGATTCTTTTACTCAGTTTGCTAAAACAGATTTTCAGCATCCACTTCTAAAAAATATTTTTGAGGAGAAAACCAAAGCGCAGATTGAATCGCCAGAGATATTTTGCTACTTCAAGACTTTCTCGAGTTCAAATGGGAAAAACATTATTTCGTTAGCTGATAATTCTTCGTTCCTTTCCGAGTATAACGTTGGAAAAGGAAAAGTATTGCTCTATTCATCGGCCCCGGTTCTTAGCTGGAATACTTTCCCAATGAAAGCCTTTTTTGCCCCGCTGATGGCAAAATCTCTTTTGTATAGCTCTGTAAAAGAAAATCGAGACTCCTCAATTATTTGCGGAAAAGATGCGCTTGCCGATATTTCCAACTCTGTTTCTCAGCAAATCAAAGTAATAACGCCAAGTAATCTAGACGACTATTTCAGTACCGATTCACTCTCGAACAAAAAATATCTTCCTTATCTAAATACGAATGAGCCTGGTACATACAAAGTTTTCGGCGGAAACAAATTTCTTGATTACTTTTCTGTTAATCACGATCCGAGCGAGTCTGTACTGGAAGCTACATCCGAATCCGAGTTTGAAGATTACTTAAAACAAATTGGTTACGAAGGAAAGTTTATTTCTCTAGCAACCGACACAGATTATCTGAAAGAAATTTATCAATCACGATTCGGCACTGAGCTTTGGAAATACTTTTTAATTATCGTTCTATTGTTGGCCATTACCGAATCACTTTTAGCAAGAAGTTCTAAGAAAGATTTAACCACATGATAACATTAGCACCACAGCCAAAAGAGCGCGCAATTTTAATTGCATTAGCCTTTGGTGAATACACCAAAGAGCAAGTTGAAGAGCATCTTGATGAACTTGAACTGCTAACCGATACTGCCGGCGCCCTAACGGTTTTCAAAATTATGCAAGAACGTTACCGCCACGATCCGGCTTTCTATATTGGAAAAGGCAAGGCTGAAGAAATAGCACAGTTGATCGAACTCAATGATATTCAGCTAATAATTTTTGATGACGATTTGAATCCAACGCAAGTGCGTAATCTTGAAAAACTTTTTGAGCGAAAAATTTTAGATAGAAGCGGATTGATTTTGGACATATTCGCTTCTCACGCGAAGACCCGCGAAGCCAAAACTCAAGTTGAGCTTGCCCAGCTACAATATATGCTTCCACGTTTAACCCGCGCATGGACTCACCTTTCCAAACAATATGGTGGTATTGGAACTAAAGGTCCGGGTGATACACAGATTGAAACCGACCGCCGCGCAATCAGAACACGTATTAGCAAGTTAAAGGAGAATCTCCGCAAAATTGAATCTCAGCACACAACCAGAAGCGCGAGCCGAAAAGATTTTCTTACCGCAACTTTAGTTGGTTACACTAACGCGGGTAAATCAACTTTGCTAAACCGTTTAACAAGTTCTGATGTTCTTGCGGAGGACAAACTTTTTGCTACGCTGGATTCAACTACCCGCTCTTTTGAGCTAAGCAAAGGCAAAACGATTCTTCTTAGCGATACTGTTGGGTTCATCCGAAAACTTCCGCACAATCTTGTAGCTTCGTTTAAAACAACTCTCAACGTTGTTCGCGATGCAGATATTATTATCCATGTTATAGATGTAACCCACGATTTTTACGAAGACCACATTCGTGTTGTTGAATAAACTCTGAATGAACTTGCCGCTCAGAAGAAAACTCAAATTAAAGTTTTCAACAAGGTAGATGCTTTGAATGACAGAAACCGGCTAGACCTTGTTATGAGCAATCATCCAGGAAGTATAATGGTTTCTGCCGAGCGGGGAATAAACATTGGGAACTTGAAAAAATTTCTAACCGAGATATATGAAAAGCATTTC
>DAIEQT010000362.1 GCA_027347545.1 Ignavibacteria bacterium
ATCCCGCAGAAAGTTTCCCGGTTATAGCTGAATATATTTTTACGATTTTGTTCATTTTCTAAATCCAAGAATAAATGATTTTGTTTTTAACTCACTTAAGAATGAAATAGAGTTGTTTAGTAATGACTCATAGTCAATTCCAAATAAGTCGGCACCTTCGCTTAAAATATTTTTTAAGGGCTTTTGTGATACGTGAATCTTTTCTGTCAGCCAGGCGTAGAACAGTGAAAGATTTACAAACTGAATCGCTCCGCTTAACTTGTCTCTGAACATAAGAAGAAAGTATTCTCCCTTATCTGTTTCAATGATTTTGTTTGGATTTTTTTGATGCACAGGATAGCTAAGCTGCATCAGCTTAAACTCTGGGTTGAATAGAATAGCTTTGCTTTCAAAGTTACCCGAAATCTCTACTTCCGGGAATTGCATATCCTCCATCATGTAGAGTTCTATTTCCATCCACTCGAACAAAAGAAGTTCTGTTAAAAAAGGATAAATGCTTTTCAGCTTAGTGTCGGTTTCTTCGATATACTGATAAAACTCGTATGGCATTTTCCAGACAGAAGTGGATTGGCAAGCATGATTGCTGAAAAACTGATTTACCGTTTCATCCCATTCCTCTTCTGTAAGCAGATTATAGGTTAGCGGAAATGCTGTTTGAAGAGTGTCGTCTATAACATTATATACTAACCTTCTGTAGTTACCAACTCTGTTTTCTGTTAGACCTTTAATCGGTTCCAGCACGCCGGTGCGACAGTAATTAGCCAATCGGCTTTGCTGAACAGCTGTATCCTCAAGCAAGTAGTTTTTCATGTGTCCACGCTTTTTTACAAATTGTATCAAGTTTATTTAACTCATACTGAAGTTCATGCAATTCCGGAATATTAAAATCGCGCTCAAGTAGAACCGGAACCGGATTGCAAAGTTTTTCGACAGTGTATTCAAACAATTGATAAACCGGATCAATTATTGGCTCTCCGTGTGTATCAATTATTAAATCGGGCGCAACTTGCTCATGTCCCGCCATGTGAATGTATTCAACTTTATCCAGTGGAAGCTGAACAATAAATTCTCTTGAATCATAATTATGGTTGAATGCATTTACATAGATGTTGTTTACATCAAGCAGAAGATTGCAATCGGCTTCTTTAACGATTGAGCTAATGAATTCTACTTCACTCATTTCTGCAGCAACCGGTGTGTAATAGGAAACAATCTCGATGGCAATCTTTCTTTCCAAAATATCTTGCACAGTTTTAATTCTTTCGGAGATATGCTGAACTGCATCCCATCGAAAAGGAATAGGGAGTAGGTCATACAGATGCGCGTTTTCACATTTAGAGTAGCTTAAATGTTCAGAGTAAATACCAATGTTATACTCGCGCAGAAACTCTTTAACATTTTTTAGGAAGCTAAAATCTAATTCTTGCGGGCTTCCGATAGAGAGAGACAATCCGTGAGCATAAACTGGATACTTTTCGGCGACCTTCTTAAAAACTTTTTTCCAATAGCCGCCAATTCCCATCCAATTTTCCGGAGCTACTTCTACGAATGATGGCGTTAGTTCAGTTCCCTCAAGAAACTCTTCCGCAAAATCCTTTCGGAAACCAATGCCGGTATGCTTTATGCGCTTCTTCATAATTAATTCTCTTGGTTAAATGTAGAGACCTCTAAAAATTTCAGAGGTCTCATTGAAAACGAAAGATTACTTTTTCTCTGCTTCTTTTTTCTCTGGAACTTTTGTGTCCTTCATTTCTTTGCTCTTATCTGCGCCGCACTTGCCTTCGCCGCATTTACCGTCTTTGGATTTGCTTTCCATTTTTTTATCCCCGCATTTTCCTTCTCCACACTTACCGTCCTTTACTTTGCTGTCCGCCTTTTTGTCGCCGCATTTGCCTTCCCCGCATTTGTGGTCTTTTGCCTTGCCTTCCATTTTTTTGTCACCACACTTGCCTTCACCGCACTTACCATCTTTGGCTTTTGAATCGGAAGTAGGCTTGCTTTCTTTTTTTGTTTCACTCTTGTTGCCGCATTTCATTTCTAAATTGCGGTCTGGTGAAGTGTTTAATAACGAAGCTCTCAAATCTGATCCGGAGCCAAGGCTTCTATAATTGAAAAGTGTTTCAGCATTTAAAGACTTTGGGGCAACTCCCAAGAGTGAACCGGCAACAATTGATCCGGTTAAGAAAATGTGTTTTGCGATGCTTTTATTTGAATTCTGCATGGGGTAAATCCTTCCTTTTTAATTAATGGATTGAATGTCCTCTATTAAGACGGAAGGACTGTTAAAACCTTACAGAAGATTAAAAATTATTTTGAGGAATTATTTTCGAGGATTTTGGCTTGAATTTGCTCTTTTTCTAAGTCTGTTAAAACAGCGTTGCTGTGGCGGTGTTTTATTTCATGAATGATAAACCTACTCTGCTTTTCGAAAAGGCGGCAGAATTTGCAGATAACAAGGTGAAGAAAAAGCTTAAGCCTATTCGGTAAAGAAAGCTTTCCCTCTTCTCTCTTGGAGACATACAAGGTTGCATCGCTGCACGTTATCATTACTTTATTAATCATTATTTACTTAACCAATTCTTTTCTAGGCAAGCTCTTAAATTTAACTTTGCCCGGTGTAGTATTACCCAGTAGTTAGACGAAGTAATTGCTAATTCCTTACATATCTCGTCCGATTCCTTTTCATCAAGATATTTCATGGTGAAAACTATCTTCAATAATTCAGAAAGCCGGTTCATACATTTATCCAAAATCTCTAGAAATTCTTTATTCTCAACGGGTGATGAATAGTCAACGCCCCATTCTTTTGGAACAGATTCTTGCTTCCAATGCTCGTTCTCATCAAAAAATTGATTTGTGCTCGCGCAGAGTTCTTCTATTTCCCCAATTAACACGGAAGATTTTTTGCGGTAGTGATCAATAATTTTGTTTTTCAGAATAGTAAACAGCCAGTTCTTTTCTGAAATTTCTCCCTTATAGGTTTCTGAATTTCTTAACGCGGCAAGAAAAGTTTCTTGAACAAGGTCTTTGGCAATCTCTTTATCATTAATTCGTAAATACGAAAAGCGATAAAGCGTATCGCCGTAGGTTTTAACCCAGCTTGAAGGATTTAATCTATTCTTTGTGGTTTCCAAAAACTCGTACCTAATATTCTATCAGAAACAAAATAATTAAGACAGCATCATAATCTAAGCCGAATATATGCAATCACAGCCTATTTTTCTGATAAAGGGCGAAAGAACTAAAATCGAATCAGAAGCAATTCTTTTTTATATTTCACTCAACAAATCGTTGTTTAATCTGATGATCGAAATTGTTGACTTGTACAAAAACTTTAGCGGAAATTCAGTACTTCGCGGAATTAATCTTACAATTCAAGAAGGACAATCGCTGGCAATAATCGGCAGAAGCGGATGTGGTAAAAGCGTTTTGCTTAAACATATTGTTGCGCTTCTTCACCCCGATAGCGGCTGTGTAAAGTTTGAAGGAAGAATTGTTCACGAAATGAATAAAAAAGATTTATACGAAGTTCGTAAACGATTCGGATTTTTGTTTCAAGGTGCCGCACTTTTCGATTCTATGACTGTTGAAGAAAATGTTTCGCTTCCATTAGTTGAAAACAATGTTGAATCCAAAGAAACAATTGATAAAATAGTTGCAGAAAAACTTGAACTGGTTGGACTTCCTAATACTCAGAAACTTAAACCGGCAGAACTTTCCGGCGGAATGAAAAAAAGAGTTGGCTTAGCCCGCGCGCTAATTACAAACCCAAACTATATTCTTTACGATGAACCGACAACCGGGCTTGATCCGATTATGTCCGATTCTATAGATGATTTGATTAAGGATCTTCCTCAAAAAATAAAAGTTACTTCCATAATTGTTACGCACGATATGTTTAGCGTTAAAAATGTTGCCGATAAAATTGCAATGATGCACGAAGGCAAAATTTATTTTACCGGAACTCCCGATGACCTTTTGGCTAGTAAAGATCCGGTGATAGAAAAGTTTATTCAACGAACGGGTTTTTAATACCGCCAAAGGCGAAAATTCTGAAGGATTATCTTGGCACGAAACAGAATCAAATATGTTTGCTCAAGCTGCGGGTACGAATCGCTTAAATGGATTGGTCGCTGCCCATCTTGCGAAAGCTGGAACACGTTTACGGAAGAATTGATTGAAGAAAAGAAAACCGGCAAGAAGAGTCACGCCGGAGATGAGCAAATTACAAAGTTGAG
>DAIEQT010000397.1 GCA_027347545.1 Ignavibacteria bacterium
ACATACTTATAGTGGTTTCAGCGGCGCTTACAATCCACTTGGCAAAGAACTGCTCTCGGTGGAAAACGATGAAGGTATTTTTGAAGTTGAGATAAATATTAATGAAGTAAGGGAAACCAGAGAGTCGCTTCCTTTCCTAAAAGACATGAAGTTGATTTAAGAAATCCCAAATAAGACATCTCTATTCTTTCTTCGGCGTAATTTCTGTAAGTTTGCAACGTATTTCTTCAAATCTATCCACAGTGTGTGTGAGGTAAAATGTCTATTCTTAGTAAGTTGAAAGATTTTCTCTTTCGCCAGGAAGCTATGAGCGTTGGCGGCGGTGAAAAAGCAATTCAAAAACAAAAAGCTACAGGTAAATTAACAGCGCGCGAACGTATTGATGCTCTGCTCGATCCGGGAACCTTCTTTGAATTCGATTTATTTGTTAAGCATGCCGGTAAAGATTTTGGCATGGATAAGAAAGAACTTGCTGCCGATGGCGTTATCACCGGAACCGGAATGATTATCGGGCATCCGGTTTGTATTTTCGCACAAGATTTTACAGTAGCCGGCGGTTCGTTAGGTTTGGCTCACGCCAGAAAAATCACCAAGATTATGGATCATTCACTAAAAATGGGAATTCCGCTTATTGGTATTAACGATTCCGGCGGAGCGAGAATACAAGAAGGCGTAAACTCTTTAGCCGGTTATGGCGAAATCTTCTACCGCAATACTCTGGCAAGCGGAGTTATTCCGCAAATTTCTGTAATTCTTGGTCCATGTGCGGGCGGCGCGGTTTATTCCCCGGCTCTAACAGACTTTGTGTTTGTCGTTGATCAGATTTCCAAAATGTTTATTACAGGTCCGGAAGTAATTAAAACCGTTCTCGGCGAAGAAATCTCGATGGAAGATTTGGGTGGCGCGAGAATTCAAAGTGAGATGACCGGAAACGCTCACTTCTTTGCAAGAGATGAATATGAATGTTTCGAGCAGATTAGAAAATTGCTTTCCTATATTCCTTGGAATAATGCTAAGAAAGCTGATCCTTATACTCCAAAGAAACCAAAACCGGAATACTTGATTGAGAAAATCATTCCTTCCGATCCAACTCAGCCTTATGATATACGCGATGTAATTTATTCCGTAGTAGATGATTCCGATTTCTTTGAAGTTCAGCAATATTGGGCAGCCAACATTGTAATTGGCTTTGCTAGACTAAACGGACAATCCGTTGGTATCATTGGCAATCAGCCGGCAGTTTTAGCCGGAGTATTGGATGTTGATTCTTCGAACAAAGCTGCGCGGTTCATCCGCTTCTGTGATGCTTTCAATATTCCACTCTTAACACTTGTTGATCTCCCCGGTTATCTTCCCGGTGTTGATCAAGAGCATGCCGCTGTTATTCGCCACGGCGCAAAAGTGCTCTATTCATACAGCGAAGCTACCGTTCTTAAAATGACAGTGATTTTGAGAAAGGCTTACGGCGGCGGTTACATCGCTATGTGTTCGCGTCACTTAGGCGCTGATTTTGTTTACGCTTGGCCAACCGCTGAAATAGCGGTAATGGGACCGGAAGGCGCCGCGAACATTATTTTCAAAAATGAAATTACTACTGCGGCTGACCCGAACGCGATGCGCCAGCAGAAAGTAAAAGAATACACGGAGAAGTTTGCAAATCCTTACGTTGCCGCTGCTAACGGTTATATAGATGCAGTTATTAATCCGGAAGAAACTAGAAGAATCTTAATTCATACATTAAACTTATCCGCACAGAAGAAAGAATCTCGTCCGGCTAAGAAACATGGAATCCCACCTTTTTAAGCTATGGCAGAACTAAAACAGAACCAACTCGTGATAGATGATACCGTTTATGAAACGAAGCTTACGCGTAAGTTTCGTCTTCGTAAAAAGTATGAAGCACCGAACCCGAAACATTTGAATGCGTTCATTCCGGGAATCATTAGAGATATACTTGTTAAACCGGGACAACATGTGAAGGAAGGTCAAAAACTTCTTACTCTTGAAGCGATGAAGATGAAGAATACTGTTACTTCTCACATTGATGGAAAGATTAAGGATGTAAAAATTTCTGCCGGTGAAATGGTTACCAAAAACCAGCTTATAATTGAGTTTGAGTAAAACTAATTCGTTGAGACGCACTATATCAAGTGCGTCTTTACTTTTACAAATCAAAAATATTTTCCGGTTGGCTTTTCTCTAAATCCCACTTAAGCGGGTTTTGTTCAATATACCTACGGATGTTATAAAGCTCTCTTTCATTACGAATTATGGGGTCGTAATAGCCCGGCTGCCAAGAAAAATTTGTTATTCCGCGATAACGAATTCGTTTTGTACAAACAGATTTGAATTGACCTATGATTGATCCGAGCGAATTTGCTTTCAGTGTTTCCGCAGAGACGATGCGCTGCATCGTCTCATTTTTATTTATTTGTATGCTGCCGTTTTGTTTTAGACGACCCAGCGGGTCGTATCTACGTATTGTTTCATTAATTATGATTATTCCATGCACGTGATTTGGCATTACGACAAAATAATCTAATCCGACATTTTTTCTTATCTCTTTTGTTTTCAACCATTCATCTTCAACTATTTTCCCCAAATCATTCAAAACCATCTCTCCATTTTCAACTTTGCCAAAATATTCAACATGGTCATTGGTGTTTATGGTTACATAATACCACCAAGGAGATGAATAATCCCATTCTTTCAATCTTGTTGATTCGATGCGGAAGGCATCTTGGAACTTTGTCATAACCGTCTTTTAACTGTTAACAAGATTTTGCGGGATTGGTCTGAGACCAATCCCTACATTTTCAATTTATCTTCTCCCCGAGTAAATACCATCCGACTTTGTAACTTTTATGTCTTGCAGTTCCGGCGCTTTCATTCTTATTTCGAAACGGAAGCCGCTGTAATTGCCAAGCGGATTCCAAGAGAAATTCATCTCCCAGCAATGCAGATCCCTATAAACAGTAATCTGAGGTGCAGAGACTTTCTTATCCTTGAAATCATAACTTCCGCGAACAGTAAATTTCCAATTCTTAGTTAAGCTAAATCCAAGATCGGCACTTAGATTGGAAGACACATCTGATTGAGTTGGATTGGGTTTCGAAAAATTATAATTATAACTCAAACTCAAATTCCATGGAATTGAAAGATCAGGCGATTGTGAATCATCGTACAATGCGATAAAGTCTTTCTTCTCAATTGCTACTTGTTCTTCATTTTCTTCTGGAGCTTTTCGTTTTGCCTCTTCACTCGATTTCAGTCGTTCGCCGCTTAGTGTAGAAGAAATGGAAAAATTTAAGTTGGTTAATCTTAACAATCCTTTTCCGTTTGAGGCAAGATACCGATTAACATATTTATAATATTCCTGTCCGTACTGATTCTTTTCAATAATCTGATCGTAAAAAGTATACGAAGAGTAACCGTCAAGATTTAACAACTCTCCTATTTGAGTTCTATATCTTAAACTTAGTGGCTGTAACTTCATGCTGTCTGCAGTAAAATCGTAACCAAGACTTGCATCAAAATTGAGTAGCTGAATTTTCTTTTGTTCCTTTGTTGTATCGCCGGGAGTTTTTGCCATCTTCATTTCAAAAACGTTACCGAGAGAAAAGTTGATGCTCTGACTTCTTCCGCTACTAACTCCTTGAAATACCTCTCTAGTAAATTTATCATATCTAACTTTTTTGCCGGTCGAGTCTTTATAGAAATCATAGTAGCCCCAAACATCGTCGGAGAAATCGGGTTGGTAATTGTATGAAACACTTGGCATTAAAGTGTGGCGGAACGACTCAACTCCGAGAAAGTTTGGATTCATCACACCGTAAACTTTTGTTGATGCTGAAACGCCCATACTGAATGTGCGCACGAAATTCAATTCTTTAACGGAAGAATCGAGAACAGTATCGCGCACTTCGCTCTTACCGTTCGGGTAAAAATGTACATACTTAGCCGATTCCAACTTCAAACGCTTGTTATACCATTTCTCTTGGTAACTAAAACTTGGCGAAACGTTTATATATCCAACCTTAGGAGAAAAATTGAGATTAATATTATGAAGCGCTCCCATCTTATTAACTTTAACACCTTCGCGTTTCGAATTCGAATTAGAAAACTGACCGGAATATGTGATACCAAGTAACTCATACCACTTTTGCTTTCCTTCTGCGAAAGAGCTTTCTCTTCTGAAAGGATAAAACACATTTTGTGAATAACTAACGTTTGGCAAGGATTCTTCAATGTCGCCGGAATCTAAATATTGAGTACGACTGTAGTTCATTGATATGCTTGAGTTATCCCAACTTTTTGAAAATGAAGCGGCTGAATAAATCTGCTGAGAAAGTAAAGTGTTATAGTCCATGCTATTTTTGTTCAGATAATCTTGAGAAACAAACCGCAAGTTAGCGCTGAACTGGAATGTAGGGTCAAATTGCTGGGAATGAGACCAAGATAAATTCCAATCTGTAACATCTTCTTTCTTGGAAATTGGATCACTTGTTTCACCAATGGATGTTTTAGTAATTCCAGCATCTAAGGAGCCATTAAAATCGTAGCGCTTTGCATAACGGAAACGGCTCCGTGCACCCCATCCTCCTTTTGTGAAATAATCTCCGGTTAAAGCTAAATCCATGTAATCACTTGCTGCCCAAAAGTAACCGAAGTTTCTAAAAGACTGACCAAGCCTGTTATCTTGACCAAAAGCAGGAATAATAATTCCGGAACGTCTGCCGGTTTCGTTTGGTATTACAGCAAAAGGAATTGGAATTGGAAGCGGCACTCCGCCGATATACATAAAAATCCACTTTGCAATAATTTTATCCTTCTGCATTACCTTCATCTGGCTTGCGGTAAAGTAAGTATGCGGCGTGTCGCTTTCGCACGAAGTAAACATTCCATCTTCAATGAAGTAAGTTGTTTTATCAACTTTCTTTACTTTCTCACCTTCGTAACGCTGCTCTTTATCTTTTTTCTTAGCAAGCGAAATGTAACCTCGTTGAGTTTTGAAATTATGCTGGATATAACTTCCCTCAAATGTTTCGCCCCCTTCGGTAAGATGCGGATTACCTTTCAACTTAACTTTTGCAGTATCGGATGTATCTTCAATTCCAAACGCTTCCAGTTCGTTCTTTTGGTAATCAATAAAAATTTTCGCGCTTTTCAAATCGGTACTCTTGTACTTCAATTCGCCCGAGCCATACAAATACATTTTTTTCTTTTTTACTTGGAAGATGAGCGAATCCGAAGCGGCGGCGTTGATTACAGCATCTACATCAAATTGTTTTTTCGGTTTGGTGGAATCCGGAACAGCTAACGAATCCGCTTTAATAGTTTTGGTAGTATCCGGCTTTGAAATTGGGATAACACTTTCCTTCTGTTGAGCGAACAACAAAGAAGAAAAAAGAAATGTTATGATGAAAAATGTTTTTATCTGGTTTATCATTGTGTACATTTTATGCTTCAACCCCACGATTTATCGTGGGGTTATGCATAATAATTTAGTCACTCATTTCTTCGAAAAATATCTTATTGGAATCATAATCATTTTCAGTTTGCTTAGCTCAATTAAAAGTCTTATCAACAATAGTAATTTCTTCCGGATACTTTATGTTGCCAATTGGTGTACCTAGCGAAGGCTGTGCTTTAAGTTTTAGATTGGAAGTTGAACCGCCGGCACCGGAAACTTGCAAAATTAACCCGAGCAAATCATCCAAACTTTTTTCTTTGAACGATTTCGCGAGATCAAATTGAATTTGCAACGGAATAATTGCCGCTTCACCTCTGCCGGGGACAAGAACCGGGTTTGCTAATCCTCCGCTAACAACTTCTTTATCATTCACAAACAAACGCCACGGAAAGTTTACTATGCTAATATCTGTTGCGGG
>DAIEQT010000398.1 GCA_027347545.1 Ignavibacteria bacterium
GCATAACTTAAGATTTATTTGTCGTACATGTAACCTTACTAAGGGCACTCTACCTGAAAATGAATTCAAAAAATTAATTGATTTCTTAAATAAAAATAAACGCCTTAAAGATTATATCACAAATGCACTATATTATTACAATACAAAATATTCTGAGCTTAACGGATTATTTTAAAAGATAATTCTCCTTATAAAATTGTCTAACCCCGCATTTCAAAGCGATCACTATATTCGATGCGGTTGTTAGACGTACTAATTCTTGAGAGTGATATGAATTTTAGAATCCTTCTTATGCTAATTATTGTTTCATCATTAGCTGTTTCTTGCCGGGATGATATTTTTTTTGAAAATAACTCTGAGTACGAAAAACTTTTCGGCGTTTGGGAGAGAAGTGATCAAGCAAGTCAGACCTACATCGAAGGTTCATGGATACCTACAAACTTTCACATTGGTGGAACTAATGAACTAAGTAAAATACGTGTCAGAATTTTAGACCCGCTTGCTTGTACGGATTCATATCCGTTATGCAATAGTTCTACAGTTTCATTTGAACAGTATGGATTAAATATTAATCTCAGTTTTACAAGTTCAGAGTCGGGAACAATGCTTGTTTCAAAAAATGGAAGGGTAACTTCTTTTAGTATTTTCAAGACAAACAAAACTCCATTTTGGGGTATGTGTGATTAAAATATTTTTTATTAGTTAAAATGAATACACTTCAAGCTGTTGAATATATTTCCGGTAAACTCCACTTTATTGACCAAACAAAACTTCCACTCGAAGAAGTTAAAATTGTAACAGATAATTTGGAAAGAATTGCGGTTGCAATTGAACGTTTGGAAGTTCGCGGCGCTCCAGCTATTGGTGTTACTGCCGCTTACGCTCTTGCAATTGCGGTGAGCAAAGCAAACTCAAAAGATTATGCGCAAGTTTTTGAAGATGCTTTCAAACGACTGGCAAGAACTCGCCCTACTGCTGTAAATCTTTTCTATGCTTTAGATGAAATGAAAAAAACATTTGAAGAGAGCAAGGCAAGGCAAAATCTTTCCGAAATTTTATTGCAAAAAGCTCTTTCTATTCATGAAGAAGATAAACGGCTTTGTACAAGTATTGCTTCGAATGGGCTAGAAGTGTTTAAAAAGAAAAGCCGTGTTCTAACACATTGCCACACTGGCGCACTTGCTACCGGAGGAAATGGAACTGCGCTGAATATTATAAGAACAGCTTTTGAAAATGGATTAGTAGAACACGTTTATGCTGATGAAACCCGTCCATTGTTTCAAGGCTCGCGGTTAACTGCTTGGGAATTGGACAAACTTGGTATTCCATTTTCATTTAACACAGATTCCACTGCAGCTGTTTTAATGCAGCAAGGCAAAGTTGATTTGGTAATAACTGGAGCCGATAGAATTGCTGCTAATGGTGACTCAGCAAACAAAATTGGAACATATAATCTGGCTGTGCTTTGTTATCATCATAAAATTCCATTTTACATTGCAGCGCCATCAACAACAATTGATAAAGCTTGCCGAAGCGGCTCCGAAATAAAAATTGAGCTCAGAAGCAATCTGGAGTTAACTCAAGTTCGCGGAACACAAATCACAAAAGAAAATTACCCGGCTTACTGTCCGGCGTTTGATGTAACACCAAATAATCTTATCACGGCTATCATTACTGAAATTGGCGTTCACAAACCACCATTTAATTTTTAATGTCTGAAATTGTAAAAACCCGAGCCATTGTTTTACGCCGCCTTGATTTTGGCGATACGAGCCGCATTGCACATTTCTTTACAGAGGAATTCGGCAAACTCTCTGCTATGGTTAAAGGAGCTAAGTCTCCAAAATCCAAAACCGGCTTAGCAATTGATTTACTAAATGTGGTTGAGCTGGTTCTCTACAAGAAAGCCACGCGGGAAGTTCAGCTTGTTAGTCAGGTTGATTTGCTTAAACACTTCGCCAATATCCGGGATGACTTTGATAAATATAAATTTGCATCGGCGGTAATTGAGCTTCTTGGCACAATGATTACGGAGAGCGAGCCTCATCCAAAACTTTTTGAAGGCAGCGTTAAAATCCTTTCCTTGATTGATTCATCTAACGATAACCCAAAATTTTTGTTTGCCAAATACTTTTTCTTTTTCTTAAAAGAGCTTGGTTACGAGTTTCAGCTTGAGCGGTGTAACATTTGCGGCAGAGAAATTTCGCGGGGCGAACAAGCATCTCTCAATTTTGAAGCTGGAATGATTTGCACAGATTGCCGGGCTGACAGATTAACAAATTTTAATTTTTCAGAGGAACTTTTTGAATTACTTTTTTGTCTAAACACAAAAAAAAGCCCTTGTCCTTACTCGGAAGAGGATTTAGACACAGTCCTCGTTTTGTTGGAAAAGTTTTTAGCTTATAACGTTGGTGAGTTCAAGGGTCTCAAATCAATTAAAATTTAGATGTAAAGGAGATATAACATGCGTAAGAAGAATATTCTTGGAACACTAGCTTTGGTGTTCATCGGGATTGTTTTTGGGGCAGTACTTGTTTCCGGATTTGGCTGGGTAAGACCAAGCTATGGTGATGTTAAAATTGGAGCAGATAATCCTCCAGTAGCACAGCTTAATGCAGATGCGGCAGCATTCAATAATGCCTTTGTTCAAGTCGCTGAAAAAGTTACTCCATCAATCGTACAGATCACAGTAGTATCTAAAGCAAAGAACTCTATGGGAATCCTGCCCGAACAATTTCACAATTTTTTCAAATTCAGGGATGATACTCCGCGAGAACAGCAAGGCGGCGGAAGCGGAATTATTATTTCGGAAGATGGCTATGTGCTAACAAACAACCATGTTGTTGAAAATGCAAAAAGTGTTACTGTTACTTTACACGATAAACGCGAATTTGAAGCCACAGTTGTTGGTACCGATAAATCCACAGATTTAGCTGTTATAAAACTTGACGCAAAAAACTTACCACTTGCATATCTCGGTGACTCAGATAAAATTAAAGTTGGACAATGGGTAATGGCTATTGGAAACCCGTTAACTTTATCTTCAACCGTGACTGCTGGAATAATTAGTGCGACAAGCAGACAGATTGATATTCTGGAAGGTCAATACCGTATTGAAAATTTTATTCAAACCGATGCTGCAATTAATCCAGGTAACAGCGGCGGTGCTTTAGTTGATTTAAACGGTGGTGTTATTGGAGTTAATTCTGCAATAGCAACAAGCGGGTTTTCTCAAAGTTATATCGGTTACGGATTTGCTATTCCTATTAACTTAGCTAAATCCGTTGCTAACGATTTAATTGCAAACGGAAAAGTGAACCGCGGTTATATCGGTGTTCAAATTTCTGAAGTTGACCAGCAAACCGCTAAATCAATTGGATTGGATGAAGCTAAAGGTGTGATGGTTCAAAGTCTTGTGGAAGATGGTGCTGCATCAAGGGCGGATATAAAAGAAGGTGATGTAATTCTAAAAGTTGATGATAGAGAAGTAAGCCAACCTAATGAATTACAGTCTTACATTGCAACTAAGAGAGCAGGAACATCTGTTCGCTTAACAATCTTCCGCGACGAAAAGAAGATTGAACGCTACGTAACTTTAAAGGCAAATGATGAAGATGGAGAAACTAAAACTGTTAACACAGCTTTGAAGAATAAGAAGGGAAAGGATGTTGATATCCGTGAAATCAATTTTGAAAGTCTAGGAATGAAAGTAAAGAATCTTTCTGTTGACGAAAAAGAAGAATACAAAGTTGAATCCGGAGTTTTGATTACTGATGTAAAACAATTTGGAAAAGCCTTTAATCAAAGTTTACAGCAAGGACTCGTGATTGTTTCTGCTGATAGAAAGACTGTAAATACAGCATCGGAATTACAATCTATAATTGAGAACAAAAAGGGGAAAGCGGTACTTCTTAAAGTTGTTGATGATAAGGGAAACAGTCGTCTGGTTGGACTAGACATTCCAAAATAAAATTAATTGGACGATTCTAAAAAAGCGCTCAAAGTTTGGGCGCTTTTTTTATATTTGCATAAACTCATCAAAGAAGAACCAATGATAAAATTTGTTACTGCCGGTGAATCTCACGGCAAAGGATTAATAACTGTAGTTTCCGGCTTTCCTTCAAACCTAGAGGTAAGCGAGAAATATATTAACAATGAGCTGAGAAGAAGACAGTTAGGCTATGGACGCGGCTTGCGGATGAAGATTGAAACTGATACTGCTGAAATTTTCAGTGGTGTTCGTTTTGGTAAAACAATGGCGTCTCCGATTTCCATGCTAATCAGAAACCGCGATTGGGAAAACTGGACTGAAAAAATGTCTGTTGAACCAATTGATAAGGAAGTTGAGAAAATTACAATTCCGCGCCCCGGGCATGCGGATTTGGTCGGCTCTCAAAAATATGGTTACGATGACATCAGAAATTCGATTGATAGA
>DAIEQT010000420.1 GCA_027347545.1 Ignavibacteria bacterium
ATTCCTACGATCATTATCTATAGCGGAGTTATTGGTTAATCACTTTAGGAACTCTAAAGAACTCTTCCGTTTTGCTTGGCGAGTTTTTCAAAGCTTCTTCAGTAGAAATCGAAGGCTTCAATTCATCCTCCCGAAAAACATTTTTGTTTTCAACCGGATGAGAAAGAGGTTCAACATTTTCAGTATCAAGCTCGTTCAGTTTTTCAACATAAGCTAAAATATCATTCAATTGGTGAGTGAAATTATCAAGTTCGCTTTCCTCAAACTTCAGCTTGGAAAGCGAAGCAATATATTCTACATCTTTTCTAGTTACAGACATTGTTTTCCTTTTTACCAGCCCGGATAGTTAACCGTTACCGGATTCAAACTTCCGTGCATACGAATTGAAATTGTGTGAGTTCTATATCCGCGTTTTGGACTTGTAACTGTAAGCACATAAAAACTGCGGGAGAAATTTTCTAAATAAGTTCTAATGTTTAGCAAGTATGAAGAAAAATCTCCATTCATGCTGCGATTGAAATAACCGGAAACGCCAATCATTTTAAGAATATCTTCGCGGAGATCGCCGGCGTAGCCCATTGTGTAAACACGTTTTGCAGAGACAGCGTTAGTAGCTTCGGCAAGCGATCTTTTTCCGGCAGTATCATCACCATCGGAAAGTACAATCATTACATGTTGTTTGATTTCGTTTACAGTGTAAGAATTAGTCATCGAAGTTGCTACATCCGCAACGGCACCGTTAAAATCTGTAGATGCTACACCGTTTTGTATGTTATTAATATCAATCTTTGCCTGATCGGCGTTAACACCAGGAGGAGTAATTCCGCCAACTTGAGGAGAAAGTGTTTCGCTAAACTGATAGATATTGAAAAATGGAGTCAGCGAAGTAAGCGAGTTAAGACGTGTAACAATTTCTGTTGCGTCGGCTTTCATCATCGGTAAGCGGTTATTCGCTTTCAAGCTTGTGCTGTTATCAATCAATATATGAACCGGAAGAATAACTTTTGATGGAGCTTGTGCCGCAAAGTTAAGTTCAAATTCACGAAGCTGTTCGTTGTCTTCCAGAACTTCAAATTGGTCTTTGGTTAAATCTACAATTCCATTTCCAGCGGGATCGGTAACTTGAAAAACTATTTTTATGATATGATCTTGTGCAACATTTGCCGGATCGTAATTTGTTGAGTAATCATGAATCTTTAAGATGTTGGAAGCCGATTGCGGAATGTCTTCAGTCTGAAAATATTGTACCGGTGAATCCATCCACGAGCCGCTTGGAAAGAGAGCGCGGACTCTCCACGCGTACCAGGTTGCGTAAGTAAGTTGTCCGGTAGAATAACTTGTTGTGGTAATTCCCAATGCTTTTGGTGTTGTACTCCAAGTAGGGGCAGTTGGCAAAATATTTTTACCGGAAGTTTGTTCAAGAAATACTTCGAACACAGTTCCGATAGCCGCAGTTGATGACCATTGCAGATTTGTTCCAAAAGAAGAAATAGCGGTTGTGCCGTCTTTTGGAGTTTGCAGTTGAAGAGTTGTGTTGCCGGTTGGAGATGTTGGTGTAGTAGAAGTGGTGTCATTGAATGAGCAGCCGGAATTAATTAATACCGCCGCAAACAGCATCCAGAAATATGTTCCGATAAATTTTTTCATAGAATTACCAACCGATCTGCTGGTTCAAATATAAAGAAAAAAAATTAATGTAAGAATGAGATGGGAGGAAGAACAAGCGTAAAACCCTTCTTCTTTATGAAGCGAAGTCTATCCGTAAACTTCACATTAGAGTGAGTTAGTAATCAGATAAGTCCAAAGGCATCTTTATGAACCCAGCCGATCTTTCCATCAATCAAACGGATTTTAGTCCAGCCGCCAACTGCATCTTCGATACTGAACTTAACACCTTCATGAATTACGAATGCGTCGCTGCTTTTTTCATCCGGAGAAACTTTTGCCGAATAAGTCGGCTCAGTAAGTATTCCGTAATCCGTTGCGGCTTCTCTGTTGATGCGGGCGAACAGAATCACAATTAACAGAATCATCACCGAAAGTGAGATTGACCCGCTCAAAAAAGTAATTCTTTGCCAGTTTGCTTTGCGGGAAAAGAAATAAACCGCAATGCTTGCCAACATAACCCAGAATGTTAAAACTATAAAAATAGACCAGCCGCTAATACCAAAAGCGGTTACTAAACCTTCCCACCAGGAAACGAGAAAGAGTTTCGGCACTTCGGAAATTTTATCAACTGTACGAGAGTTGGCAATTCTTAAGTTGTAAGCTAAATCTTCATCGTTAGGCTCAAGCTTCAATCCTCTTTCGTAATACAAAATGGATTTGCCAAGTTTGCCTTCCTTAAAATATGAATTGCCGAGATTATAGTAGAGTGCGCCGCTTTCAATTCCTTGTGCAAGAATTTTTTCGTAAGTAGAAATTGCTTCGGAATAATTTTGTTCTTGATAAAACTTATTTGCTTTCTGCATTAACTGTTCGGGAGTCTGCGCTAAAGCATTGCCGAAAGAAATCAACAAGAAAGAAATGAGGAGTGCCGGAATTAATTTTAGCTTTTTCATTTCTTACCTCCAATCGAAGAATCCAGATCAACAATTACCTTAACGGTTTCTTCGTACAAATCGTTAGCGGCAGCTTGCATTTCGCCTTGAGGCGCAAAGCGGGCAAACTCACAGCGTTCGGCAATTTTTCTAACATGCTCTATTAGTACTTCATTCACAGTTCTCTTTTGCAATTTCTCTACTGCGCCATCAAGAGTAAACTCGGATTTCTGAATGGAAAGTTTGTCTTCCAAATAGCCGAAGAGAGCAAAAGAAATTTCGGAATAAAAATTTGTTGTCTGCTGGGAATCGAGTGCAGCTTTGGCTAGCTTCAATCGTTTGCGAGCTTCTTTTTCAGCCTTCTGGAATTTAAGAAGCTGAACATTGCCGTAAAGTTTATCTTGTTTAGTTTTGTAAACAAACGCGCCAATCATTCCGAAAAGCGGAAGAATAATTGAAAGCCAGAACCAAGGTTTGATAAATGTAATTTCTTGCTTGGGTTCCAAATTAAAATCAGAAAGCTTGATGTAGCGAATGTCTTGACTCAACAGCTTTACATCTTCTTTAGCAAAATTATTTGACGCAGTTTCTCCGCCAACACCGGGACGAACATTTATTTTGAAAGTTTGAGATTTGAGTGTAACATACTTTTTAGAAGAAGGATTGAAGTAAGTAAACTCAACCGGTGGAATCTCTTTGGTTCCCGATGAACGGGGAACGATTAGATAGTCTATTATTTTTTGTCCGGAGACAACCGCACCGCGATTAATATTTTCAACCGTTTTCGGTTCATACTTTTCGAAACCTCCAGGCAATTGTGGTTGTGGCGCGTTAAGCAATTTAATATTTCCGCTGCCGCTCAAGTTCATTCGCAACGTAATGCTTTCGTTAGCAATAACGTTTTCTTTATCAACTTCAGCCCTGAATGTAAAATTACCCACAGCGCCGTTAAATGATGCCGGCGCGCCGCCTGGCAGCGCATCAACTTGAACTTTTAGCGTGTTGGATTTTGCGAGAAACTGAACTGTCTCCGATCTGCCGAAAAATGAATCGTTGAAAAATTCATCAAACATATCGTTGCCGGTGCGTTTCTTTTTCACAATAACCGGAATGTTTAATTCGAATGGAGTTACGTTAAGTGTTCCGGTTTTGCTCGGGAATAGCGCGACTTGTTTAATCTTCGCTACGCGGTATCTTTCTCCGCGGTACATTTCCAAATCAAAATTAATTTGCTTAATTGGACCAATTTCTTCAGACCAGAAACCTTCGTACGAAGGAAGCTTTGTTATTTGCGGTGAAGCAATATTTAATTTTGTATAAAGTTTATATGTAACAGTAATCTGCTCGCCTTGTATTACGCGGGATTTATTTGCTTCCGCAACAATGAAAACACTCTTTGCAAGTTCATTCTGATTGTAGCCGCCACTCGAACTTTGCTGCTGTTGCTGTGGTGATCCCTTTTCAACTTTAATTTTGATTGGCTGTGTAGAATAAGTTTTGCCGGCGTAATCAATTGAGGCGGAACCAATTGTGAACTCGCCAATGTTTGAAGGCTGCAAAATGTATGATAGACTAATGGAGCCGCTAGCTCTTCCATTAATTATTTGCAT
>DAIEQT010000422.1 GCA_027347545.1 Ignavibacteria bacterium
CGAAGCCAAACTTGATTACGAAAGAGAGCACGTTACGCCATACATTTATCGTCACCCGGAATTATTTTCTCTGAAAAGTTTTCTAAATACAGATGACCTTTCGTTTCATCGGTGGACTGTTGATACCGAAGTGGATTTCGCTTTAATTAAATTTATTTATGATTCTTTGTATCACAAGAAAGAAATATTCTTGCTTGAAGATGTTTTGAAGTTATTTGCAGAGAATCCCGACTTAATAAATATTAACCAACATATTGAGCAGAAAAAACTTGGAGAGTAGAATGAAGATTAGTCGCCGTTCTTTTGTTAGAACATCTGCAATCGCCGGGACCGGATTATTGATGAGCCAATCTACTCCGCAAAAATTATTAGGCTCAATAGGTAAATCTTCCGAACTGATTACGGTTTCAACATGGGAGAAAACTCTTAAATCCACAGGGCGGACTTATGAACTTCTTCTGAGCGGAAAAAATTCGTTGGACGCAATTGAGGCTGGCATTATGGTTGCTGAGGATGATCCAACTAATACAACTGTAGGCTATGGCGGATTTCCCGATGAGGATGGGATTGTAACTCTCGATGCTTCAATTATGGATTGGAACGGTAATGCAGGTTCCGTTGCCGGTGTTGAAAATATCCGGCACGTAATTTCGCTCGCTCGCTGTGTAATGCAAACCACTAAACATGTTATGTTGGTTGGTGAAGGCGCTAAAAAGTTTGCGCTGGCTAATAATTTCAAGGAAGAAGATTTGCTCACAGAAACGTCACGCACAGCTTGGGAAAATTGGAAAAAGAAAAAGATACAGAACAATAACCGAGTTTCTCCTGACAATCATGATACTATTGGACTGCTGGCAATTGACAAAAATGGAAATATGAGCGGCGGGGTTTCAACAAGCGGCATGGCTTGGAAAATTCATGGTCGTGTTGGCGATTCACCGATTATTGGTGCAGCACTATTTGTTGATAATGAAGTTGGCGGTGCTGTTGCAACTGGCAATGGCGAGTGGGTTATGCGTTCTTGCGGATGTTTTTTAATAGTAGAGAAAATGCGAGAGGGTTATTTGCCCGAGGAAGCTTGTAAAATTGCAATAGAGCGTGTTAATAAACTAAACAAGTATGGTGAAGACATTCAAGTTGGCTATGTTGCTCTAAGAAAAGATGGCGTTATGGGGGCACATTCGCTGTATCCGGACTTCTCTTATTGTTTAGCTAATAATAGTGGGAACAAAACCTATAAAAGCTCCTTTTATCGTGAGAAATAAACAATAATTTAACTTCCCTTCTCGGTTAAAAATTATTAGTTTCGGGTCGTAATTCCGGAGGGCATTCGGGGTGCAAAAGAACAAAATACATTTCGCCTAGTATCGCGAAATTGCTCACTGAAAGGAGGGTCTTCATGAGGGCACAAAAATCTACCTATTCCAGTTTTCTTTTTCAGCCAATACTACATGGAGTTGGCGGTTTCTTTTTATTTCTATCAATTCTGTTATTAACCAAGTTGCTTGCTTATTGGCTTGGAACACAATCTTCTTTTTCAATTGATACGGAAGACGCTATACTTTCTTCTGTAGGATTTATCCTTCTGGCGTTAATAAGATTGTTAGATAATTTCAAATCGAAAGAAGCTGAGCAGATTAAAAATTAGAAGAAACTTGCGAGATTACAAGAGTCCTTAGAGCGGGACTCTTGTTGTTTTAAACCAATAAGAAAATTAGACTGCTGCTTGAAGACGTTCTGTTCTATCAGCAATTTTGAGTTTTTCAACCAACTCATTTAAATCTCCTTCAATTATTTCCGAGAGATTGTAAAGAGTAAGACCAATTCTATGATCGGTAACTCTGTTTTGAGGGAAATTGTATGTTCTGATCTTATCGCTTCTATCACCTTTACGAACCATAGATTTTCTCTGCGCCGCAATTTCGCTCGTTTGCTCTTGCATCTTTAAATCATATAAACGTGATTTCAGAACCTTCATAGCTTTCTGTCTATTCTTCAATTGCGATCTTTCATCCTGGCACTGTACAACCAATCCGGTAGGAATGTGAGTAATGCGGATTGCTGTTTCAACTTTGTTAACATTTTGACCGCCGGCGCCGCCGCTTCTAAAAACATCAATACGTAATTCGTTTGGATCAATCTCAACTTCTACATCTTCAACTTCCGGCAAAACTACAACCGAAGCCGCCGATGTATGAACTCTTCCACTTCCTTCTGTAGCCGGCACACGCTGAACACGGTGAACACCACTTTCAAATTTCAAATCGCCATATACACTTTGACCAATTAGGCTAAACACAACTTCTTTTATTCCGCCAATTCCGGTATCGCTGTAATCAATTACTTCAGCTTTCCATCCGCGCACTTCCGCATATCTTGTGTACATTCGATAAAGGTCTGCCGCAAAAAGCCCGGCTTCATCGCCACCGGTTCCGGCGCGGATTTCAAATATCACGTTTTTATCATCATCGGGATCTTTTGGTATGAGCAACAATCTTATCTGCTCTTCCATCTCAATCTTCTTCTCTTTTAACTCTTGCAGTTCGCTTTCGGCAATCTCAGCAAGCTCTTTATCTTCCGCAGAATTTATGATTTCCAAGTTCCCGTTAATATTGCGTATGAGTTGATCGTAAGTGTTGTAGGCCTCAACTATATCACTAAGTTCTCTTCTCTCTTTTCCCAGAGCAATGTATTTAGCTTGATTCGATACAATGTTATGATCGGAGAGTTCCGCCTCAATTCTATCGAATTTTTCTTTGATTGATTTTAGTTTATCGTGAAGTTCCATTGTATTCTCAAAAATGCGGGCGAAATATAATTATAAAGTAGCTAAGTGCCTAAGTAAGCTAATTATATGGTAAGATTGCGAAGTACTTTCAAATATTCAAATTGTGTTTGCCAAAGCGCAACAGAATTGCTGTGCTCAATTTTCATATCATATTTTGCAAGGAGCTGATCAAGTGCATCGAACATGTTAACCATTGGATAACTTGCATCGCGCAGATAATGAATCAGCTTGAGCGTTCGGAAACCATCGAACCAAAAGAATTTTTGTTTTTGAAGCTGATCCACTTTATTTGTTTCAATTATAATCTTCGTCCACGCTTCCGGAAAGGATTGCTTGAGCAGAAAATTGGCAAGTGAAGAATCTATTTGCTCAGCGTGGTTAATGTATTCTTCAGCGGTAAGAACTCCATCACTAAAAAACTTTTCTATCCATAGTTTTAGAACTTCAAAGCTCTTTAGATCAAAGAGTGAATCTTCGTCATGAGTTCCGGCGAAAAAGCGGTTAATCCGCTGCCCGGTTCCAAACGGAACCCTCCATGAGCGACGCGAAGAGGGGAAAACCTTTGCCGAAGATATTTTATTGATTTCCGTAATCTTTGCCAGCTTTTCTAAAAAGTAAAAATCTTCTGCCGCTTTCTTTTTGTTCATACCGCCAATTCTTATGTACGATTCGGCATCGCAAAACATTGTGGAACCGATTGTATCGAAGGCGAAGGATGAATTGGCAAATTTGAGCCCGAGAACATAATAGCGCAGAAATATTTCGTAGGTGATGATAGCGGATTTTTCTTCGTCATCTTCGGGTAAAAGATGCTCGTACTCAAAATATCCGGCAGAATACTTTTTCTCATTAATTTCATTTAACACGGAAAGATAATTTGGTGAAACAGTGCAGTCAGCATCAAGACAAGCTAAGATTTTTGATTGCGGCGAAGAATAATCAAAGTAGTTAAGCGCTAAGTCCATTCCAATTTTTCTTGCATAGCCGACTCCGCCATCTTTGTCAGGCATTTCTAATCCGGGAGAAGACGCATTAATAACACCAATATTCATCCCGACTGCAATAATTTCTCGCGATAGCTGATCAACAGCCTTCCTTTGTAAAATGCATCGTAGGTATTGAAGCAATCTTAGATTGTCTTCTTTTATTTCCGGCGAGGAAGATTTAAGATTGTTAATCACAAAAATGAAAAGTGTTTTTGAAAATAATTGTTTATCACATTTTAGCAGAGATGCCAAAAGCCTTGGTAGGTTTTCGCTTTCTTGAATTGCCGGAATAACTATTATGTTTTGGAAAAGTTTATAAGAAGATATTTCTAAGCGCCATTTTGTTAGACCAAATTTGCGGAGATAGTTTGTTACGTAAATTGGTAATTCTTGCATCAGAAATACTTTTCCCGGATTAGCTTTTCAGCTTGCGCATAATCCGGTCCATCTATCCAGTTGATCTCAATTCCTTCCCGTTCCATCTTGCGGTACCAGGTCATTTGCCGTTTTGAAAATTGATGTATCGCCGTGTTTAACCTCTCAAACATTTCTTCTTTCGACAATTCATTCTGAAGATACTTTGCAACGAATTTATATTCCAATCCAAGTTGTTCCAGTCGCTCAAACGAAACTCCTTCAGCAACTAATCTTTCTACTTCTTCTATCATTCCGTTTTTCAATCTTTCTTTCAGTCGCAAAGTTATTCTCTTCCTCACAACATCCCGCGGCAAAGCCACACCAATTACCAGCGATTTAATTTCTTTTTTATGTTCAATTGATTTGGAATCTTTTTCTTCGGCAATCATCAAAGCACGAATAACTCTTTCTTTAGTTACCAGATCAGTTGTGTTATGCTGCTTTGGCTGAAGCTCTACTAGCCTATAAGCCAATTCATCATAATCTAACTCGTTTAATTCATTGTACCGTTGCTGATTAAACTCAACTTCGCCAAGACCATAATCTTTCAAAATTGAGTGTATAAACAATCCGGTTCCCCCGGCAAGAAAAGGAACTTTCTTGTTAAGTTCAATTTTATGATATGCCTCGAAGAACATTTTGTAGAAGTAAAACAAATTGTATTCGTGCTGCGGATCGTAAACATCAATCAGATGATAAGGAATAATTTTTTCTTCGACTTCATAATCTTTTAAATCTTTGCCCGTTCCAATATCCATTCCACGATATACTTGACGGGAATCTGCTGAGATAATTTCTCCATCAAACTTATGTGCTAAGAGTGCTGCTAGACGCGTTTTACCAACTGCAGTAGGACCAAGAATGGTAATTAGGTTGTATTGCATAGAGTTTTACCTATGCATTATTAAAATAAGGAGGCTACCGGAAGCGTAATGATAAACGTTGCGCCGGTTCCGGTTGCGCTTTCAACTTCAATTTTTCCGTTGTGCGCTTCAACTATTTTTTTAGTAATTGCAAGCCCCAGACCGGTTCCCTCTTTCTTTCCGTAAGACATAAACGGCTCGAATATTTTTTCTGTAAAACCTTCGGGAATTCCAAGTCCGTTATCTCTAATAAGTATTCTTACATTTTTGTTTTCACGCTTTGTTGAAACATAAATGCTTCCGCCTTCCGGCATAGCATCGCAAGCATTTTTGATGATGTGCATATAGCACTGGAAAAATTCTTTTATATCAACCTTTACGGTTACATCTTTTTCAAACTCGTTGTAAATCTGGCAGCTGCGGGAAATAACAAAAGTTTCAACGCGCGAAGCGTAATCCGCCAAAGTATTATTTAGACTAACATTTACCGCGCGAAGAATTGTTTTCCCTTCCGAATAGCTTGAAGTTGTTTGAACAAGATCTGCAACTTGAACAAGTTGTTCCAAAAGCATTTCAATAATCTGAATTGAGTCTTGCGGCAGTTGTTTATGAAGAAGATGTTCCGCATAACGTTTGCTAACCAAAACCGGTTTCTTAATATCTTGAATTAAGAAATTTGCCATCTTGCCGAGTGAGTGAACGCGCTCTGCGGTTAAAAGCTTTTCAACAAGCTCTGCATTTTGCAAAGCTATTGCCGAGTGAATAGATAATGCGGCAAGAAATACTTCGTCGCGACCGGAAAACTCACCATTCTTACTGTTGAGCAATTGCAGAACTCCGATTATCAATCCGGTATTATTTTTTATTGGGAAGCAGATCATGTTTCTTGTTACATAACCGCTTGATCTATCGTAATCTTTATTGAAACGCGGATCGTTTTGCACATCCTTTATGTTAAGCGTTTCGCCATTCTTTGCAACGTAACCTGCCAGACCATCGCCAATTCTTAATCTGATTTCTTTTACATTGTTGCCAATTAGAACAAGCGACCACAATTCGTTCTTTTCTTTATCAACAAGATAAAGTGTTCCTCTGTCCGCACCGGTAAGCTCTGTCGCAACATCAACAATGTTTCTCAATAGTTCATCAATTTTAATTGTTGAGTTAACCATTTCCGCAGCACGCAGAATCATCTCAAGTTCATCTTTCGACATTCGGGAATCATCTGTAGCTGGAAGAGTATAACTTCTGGTCGGAGCTGAACCCGGAGTTTCAACAACTGGCGAGTGTACTTGCTCTTCTTCCTTTGCCAGTGCTTTAATCTGGGCATCTGCTTCAGCAAAAATATCTTCGCTTTCATAATCTTGTGGAACCGGTTTAAAGGAAGGGGGAGTTTGGGGCGGTTCTACCTTTGCAGACGTCGGCGCCATTGATTCTATGTTAAATTTTGGTTCTTCTTTTACTGGTGGAACAACTTCTTTCGGCTCTTCAAAACCCATTGCGGCAAAGAATTGGTTATCATCTTCTTTTGGTTGAAATAAAGAGGGAGCTTCAGCCTTAGCAACCGGAGGTTGTGGAGTTTCGTATTTCTGGAATTGTTCTTCAGGCGAAATTGAACTGCCGCTAAGCATATTAAATAAGGCGTCGTTTAAGCCTTCATCCAGCTTTGCACTAATGCCAGGCTGAGGCATTTCAACAAACGGTTTTGGTTCTTCCTTTTTAATAACCGGCTCTGCATTAACCGACCGCCCTTCTGGCAATTCAAATTCTGCTTTTATTATTCCATCTTCGTTATAAATGTCGGAGCCAAAAGTCATGATATCGTCAAACGGATTTTCTTTTTTAGGTTCTTCAACTTTTTCTAAAGGATGAACAAGATTCTCTTCTTCGAAACGGCTGGAATCAGAAATTGATTGAAAGAATAAGTGGGTGTTGGAATGGTCTTCGACTTTTTCTTTACTTTGTACGGGAGGAGTTTCTTTAATTGGTTCGCTCCAAGTTGGCGGAGTGAGTTTCTCTTCTCTTTTTGCTTCTTGAATTGCGGTTCGTTTGAAATTAATTTCTTCTTCAATTTCAGACATTGGCTCGCGGAGATTAAGCATCACCTGATGATCTTGCCTTATTAGTTCATCAACTTCTTCTTTCATTAACGAAATTAAATACGTATCTCTAAGCGCAACTGCTGTTGACGTTCTCGAAGTTTCTTCAAAAAATTCTTCTTGTCCAAAAAAATCATTCTCGTTAAAAATGAATGATTTTGTTTTGCCGAGCAGGCGTTTTTTTAACAGATTAATTTCGCCGCTTATAACAAGAAATATATGGTCCGCATAATCACCTTCACGGAAAAGTATTTCACCTTCGCCAATAGTTATCAGCCTGCCCTTAATTCCTCGCAGATCAATATTTTCTATATCTACGTTTTTAAGTAACTTGTTCTTACTTAACGAGACCATCAACTGGTTTTCCATTTGTACGCCTATAAGTGAGGAAAAAATTTATGCACAAAAGTGAATTCAATAAAGGAATAAAGCATCTATGTAAGCATGATAAAATACTAAGTGAAATAATAAAAAACTATGGCATCCGTAATTTACGTTCTCACCGCAAATACTTCAATTTATTATTAGGAGCTATAATCGGGCAGCAGCTTTCCACAAAAGCTGCTGATTCTATCCAAAAACGGTTTATGGATTATTTTGCCGACAAACCGGGGCCGGAGTTAATTCTGGCAACAGAGCACTCTGTTTTACGCGGCATTGGTCTTTCCAACGCAAAGGTAAGTTACGTAAAAGATTTATCACAAAAAGTGCTCTCTAAAGAAGTTAGACTCGCTGGAATCTCCCGCAAAACCGACGATGAGGTAATTGCTGAATTGACTAAAGTTAAAGGAATTGGGGTGTGGAGCGCACACATGTTTTTGATGTTTACACTTGGCAGACCAAATATTTTGCCTACCGGAGATCTTGGCATTCGCAAAGCTGTTATGTTAAATTACCAATTAAAAAAAATGCCCACTGAACAAAAGGTTGAGCTGATTGCCAAGAAAAATAATTGGCACCCCTATTGCTCCATTGCCAGTTTGTATATGTGGCGAAGTTTAGATAATAAATAAATTTTAGAATCTTCGGCGGAAAAGAATCATCTTATTATGGAAGAAGAAAAACTTATTGAATTAGCACAGGGCGGTGATAGAAAAGCTCTCGGTGAATTGGTTAAACTTTACGAGCAAACTGTTTACAACTTCTCATTTAAAATTTGCCGTAATAAGGAAAAAGCTGAAAACACAATGCAAGAAACATTTCTGAGCATGGTGAAGAGCTTAAGCCAATTCAGCGGTCAATCCAAACTATCAACTTGGCTTTACCGTGTTGTTTCTAATCATTGCTTAATGTTAGCACGCTCTCAAGGCAAGCATGAATACTCTTCGTTTGAAGATGAGAACGCTTCGATTGACGAGAAAGAAATTGCTGACTGGAAAGTAACGCCGGATAAAGTTACCGAGAATGTTGAGCTAAAAAACATGCTTGATGCTGCAATTCAAAAACTACCGGCGGAGTATAGAGTTGTCTTCTTACTGCGCGATGTTGAAGGATTTTCCACAGAGGAAACTGCGAAGATGGTAGAGCTTTCTATAGCCGCTACTAAGTCCAGGCTTCACCGCGCAAGATCGTTTTTGAGAAATGAATTAAACAGGGTGTTAGCTTATGAATGAAATAAAACCAACTTGCAAAGAAGTAATGCTTCACATTTGCGATAATTTGGGCGAAGAATTAAACTCGGCTAAATGTATTTCAATCAAAGCACACATGGAAAATTGCAACAACTGCAAACATTACTTTAATTCTGTTGAGACTACCATTGAGTTTTATAAAAAATACAACGTTGAACTTCCTGAAGAGGCGCACAACAGATTACTAGATATTCTTGGGTTAAAAGAATAAAAAGCCGCTTGTAGCAGCGGCTTTTTCAAATTTCTAATCGCTTATTATTACTTTGTTAGCATCATTTTTTTAACTGCCTTAAAGCTTCCAACTTGCAATTTGTAGAAATAAACTCCAGAAGATAATTGCACATTAGCAAACTTAGCATTGTAAACACCAGCTTGCTTAAATTCATTTACTAATGTTGCAACTTCATTTCCTATTACATCATAAACTTTTAGAGTAACATTTCCGGCTTCCGGTAATTGATAATTAATTACCGTACTCGGGTTGAACGGATTTGGATAGTTTTGGTTCAATTCATATTTCGTTGGGATTGATGTTTCTTCAACATCTGTCGCCGTTAGCAAAGTATTCCATGATGTTGCAATGCGAATTCCATCTAATTTCAATGCCGATGCGGCAGAGGTGCTACCCTGACGTATAGTAATATGATAAAAATCGGTAGGATCTCCTTTAGCGCTGTAAACGTGTGGTCCAACTTCTGAAGTAGCCGGTTCGGCTGATGGGATAGTAGTACCAAAAACATAGATGCTTTCTGCATCATCGTCCGCGGTGGCTGCATTAAAAGTATGTTTTATAACAACTACATAAGTCTTGTTAAAAGAAAGAACAGTACTTCCATAAACATAGCCGCCAGTAAGCTCGCTGGATTTGCTGATTCCTATAGAGTATCCTGTACCATTGGATTTTAAATGCGTTCTAGCATAATAATTAGTTTGACCTGAAGATTGTGTTCCGGAAGAGTTAACAAAATATTGTGGAGAGAGAGCAATAAAATAATCACCGGTTTGAGCTGACTGTACATCCAAAAGGAAAGCTAAATAAATACTTCCAGTAGAAACGATAGGAAATGTTTTATATACATCTTCTCCTGTAGTTTTTAATGTTATCGAGTTACCGGCAACCGATGGATAACCGGTAAATGTTAATCCGGGAGATGTAACCGCTATTGCGTTTGTTGTTCCGGAACTAACGGTCCACCCTTTAGCTGTTAATAAATCGCCGGCGTTGTAATTGAAATCTTCTACAAACAATGCTTGAGCATAGTTTGTACTAACGGATACCACAAGAAGTATGCTAAGTATTTGTAAAGCTTTTTTCATGATAACCTCTTTTTGATTAGTTAAGAAACCTCGAATTCATAATAAAACTATGTAAAAGTTGATTAAGATGCTCTGTTACAATGTTATGAAAACATTAAAATATCAGCGGAGCTTTAAATAAGCTCCGCAAAAATCATTTTAGAATGTAAAAGCAACCTGAACATTATACCATCTTTCTCTTCCGTAGAAGAATTTTGCTGTAGAGAAAGTATGTGTTGTTACAGATGTTCCTCCGTCAAGAGCATCCAAAATATAATCTTTGTTGTTCAACAAATTGAAAACGTGAAAATATAAGTTTGCTTTCTTCACAAAGAAATCCGAGAAGTAATAAGTGAGCCCTAAGTGGAAATCCAAAATATTTACAGTTGGCAATTCCCAAGATTGTGTGCGATCGTTCATATTTGTTCTTGCGTCCGGATTAAAGCTTGCAAAATTCTTTCCTTCAAATTTATACACCGGATTGATGAACATGTTTAATCCGCGCATCAGATTGATTCTATAATTAATTTGAATGTTTGCCTGTTGCTGTGGAAATTCGCTAACATATAAATCATTCACATAAAGATTTACTTTTTTAATTGCTGTCGGGTTATTTTCCGGGGCTATTAAAGCTTCAACATCGTTTTGGAATTTACCAACAACATAAGAAGCGGCTCCTTTCAGTTCTAATCCCTTCATAATTCTAAGCACACCTTCAAACTCAGCGCCGGAGTGAAGTTGCTCGGAACCGGAAATGTTTGCATACTTTGTTACCGGATCACCCGTGTTCGGATCTATATCAGAATATGAAACTGTGATAGCTCTATCTTTCCATTTTGTATAGAAGCCGTTAGCTCTAAACAAAACATCCTGGGTTGATAATACGTAACCCAATTCCAAGCCTAGCACTTTTTCGTTTCTGGCATTGCCGGAAACAAGGTTTGTATTGTTGGCAAAAATATTATTTACCATTGGCGCAGATGAAAAATATCCAACATTAAAGAAAGCTTGGTTGTAAGAATCAATATTATAGTTCAATCCGGTTTTAGCTGTATATCCAAAAAAGTTTTGCCATTCAGTTTCTCTAAATGGATTGGAATTTAGATATAAGAAATAATCTAATCTCTTTGCGCCTTGAGATGATGCCGACAAATTGATAAACGTAGAGAGGTTTCCGGTTTTATATTCCAACTGTCCAAACCCACCATATTGACGAACATAAAAATCATTGTAGTAATTTACCTTTCCGCCAACTTCAACTTTTTTGCCGGTGTTATTAGCCCCTATTCCATTTACGTCCTTGAAATCAACATAATAATCACCGCCTAAAAGATTTCTTATTTCTTGATAGTGCACACCAACGTAATAACGCCCGTCAATACCCAGATTCAAAGTAAACTCAGGACTTAATTCGGTCTTATAAGTAGAAAGCAATCCAGTCCAGTTATGATTGTTAACCGAGTTTCTCAATACAGTTGAAATTGAACGGTGCTTAGTTGCATCATATTTAATATCAACTTGTTTTGAATTTATACTCCAAACTTTATCATAGTCTCTGTAGTTTTGATAAACTGGATCTTGCGTTTTAGTTATTGCCGGCGCGAATGGTCCTA
>DAIEQT010000435.1 GCA_027347545.1 Ignavibacteria bacterium
TGAATTCCGGATTCTGGAAAAAGTGTCCGTACGAAAAATGTATAACACCTTCGGCTGTAATTGGGAATGAAATACCAATACGGGAACTGAATTGCGATTTAGCGCTTGGTTTCTTGTACCAGAAAGCTTGTTTCTCTGCTACAGAATATTCTACCAATTGATCCGTCGGTAAATTTGGATCGTAGTTTTTGTAAATGTTGCTCATCTTGAATGGAGCGTAAATCTGCGGGTCTTTTACATCTGCTAAAATTCTTCCATCGGAATCAAAGTAATCGAAACGAAGCCCTACATTTATAATTAACTCTTCAAATTCTATTTTATCTTGAATGAAAGCAGCAAATTCTTTTGGCTTTGCAGTATAGAAAGTGTGGTAAGGAGTGTAAGTTTCCGGTACTATCGGTCTGTATGTAGCATCATCGAATTGCAAATTATAATAATCTTGCATCAAGTCGTGTATTCTTGCAGTGAATCCTAATTTCACCATGTTCACTTTATTAATCTGACTTGTAAGATCAGCATTCACAGAAACGTATTTACTAAATGCCTTGGATCTTCCAACATCGTTTCCCCAATAATTAAAGTCGCTTGGATTGTTTTTAACCTGAACATCATCTTCCGGTCCCGGTTTAAACATATACTCTTGAAAATCACCGGTGTTAGTAGGTATATATCTGTAATCGTAAGGATCTTCGTATGCGTAACTTTTGTTATCATTCTTATAGTAGCTGGCTTTTACATCTAAAAAAGTAGAGTTACTAAAAATATAGCTTAGCGAAAGAATGTGTGTTGATCTATTTGTGGACCAAAATCTACCGCCATCCGGCAAATATTTATCGTACGCACTGTAGCTTAAATCGTTGTTGTAATACAAACCGTAACTAATATTAAATGAAGAGGAATTGTAGAATAGTTTTGCTTGAGTAGAGTAACCTCTATACCAGCCGAGCGGAACCATCGCATTATCAGCCTGAACAAATGAATTTACAGTATCGCTAACGGGGCTCCAAACACCCCAAGGCATGTAGTATCTTACACCCATTTCTCCACCGGGACTGTAATTATATCTTCCCGCAATAAAGTAAGAAAGAGAATTTCCAGTAAATGGAATTGGACCGGAGAGATTTACTTGAATATCTTGTCTCTTCAAAGGATTGTAAGAATTCATGTAAGTTTTTTTTGTCTCCCAAGGTTTCGTTTCAATCAAAGATCTGAAATTCGTTCCCCCGCCGAGATATGGTGAAAAATCGTACGGCAGCTTTCCGGATTTAGAAGCCAGTGATTGCGCAACTGCATCTGCCCACGCAGCATTATCCATAACTGTATGAAGTTCTTTATCAAAACTAAGATTGTCTCCGAAGAATCCGGTTACGTTAGCTGTAAAGTGTTCTGTTCCTTTCTTTGTTACAATATTTACAACACCGGATAAGGCTTGACCATACTCGGCATTAAACGTTCCGGTGATTGCTTTTAATTCTTCTATTGATTGATCATCAATGCTAATACCGGAGCTTCTGTTAATAGGATTAACAACCTGAACACCATCAACCATGTAAGTTATTTCTGATGAACGGCCACCGCGAATATGCAAAGCGCCGCCCGCATCCCTTGTAATTCCCGCTTGCAGACTAAGAATGCTGGCAACATCTCTTACCGGAAGATCTTGAATTTGATCGGACTGCATACTTCTTTCGGATGAAGTTAAATCCTTTTGTATAACTCTCTTTGCCGAAACTGTAACTTCTTGGCCAAGTTGAACAGAGGATGCCCTCAACTCAAAATTTATTTTTGTTGTTAGATCAACTTGAACGCGAATTTGCTCGACAACTTGAGAAGTGTAACCAATGTAGGAAGCTTTTAGTTTGTAAACTCCCGGTGGTATATTGATAATGTAGAACTCACCGTCAATATCGGTAGCGGCACCTAAAGATGTTCCTTCAAGCATTACGGTTACCCCAACCAATGGTTCTTTTGTGTCAATATCAACAACCTTTCCGGAAATTTTTCCAGTGGTTCCGGCGTAGATTGATACTGAGCATGCGAATAGGATGATGAGTATTATCCGAAAACTTGTTAAAATTTTCTTATCCATTATGTGGTCCTTATTCATTCTAAATCTTTATTGATATCAGGATTGGTCTGCATTTCATGTGCATTTTTGATATAGAATCTTCCAAGAAGAAAATTACGATCAGTTTGCATTTTAATAAGTAAAAAAAGGATGGCAAGTTTTGCTTGCCATCCTTTAGAGTGTTATTACTTCATCAACATCATTTTCTTTGTCTGAACAAAGTCGCCTGCAATAATTCTATAGACATAAACACCGCTTGCGTATCTGGAAGCATCAAAACGAACTTGATAGAAACCAGCGTTTTGTTTGGTGTTTACTAATGTAGCTACTTCACGTCCAAGTACATCATAGATTTTTAATGTTACTTGTGCTTCTTTAGGAAGATCATATTTAATTGTAGTTGTTGGATTGAATGGATTTGGATAATTGTTTGACAACGCAAACTCTGTTGGTAATGAATTATCTTCTACGTCAACTGTAGGAGCTCCAACTACTTCCATGTATCCCCAATCATCCGGACGTTTCCAACCTTCATCTGTTTTACCAGTACCATCGTTTGGTTTTCCGCCAACTTGAACAATCAATGATCTTTGAGTATCGCCAATATTCGGGTCCCAATCGTTTCCATCAATTCTGATAGGCATCCACATACCATTGTTTAACAAGAATTTACCATTAGCAGCAAGTTTGTTCAAATCAATTTTAGCTTCAATTACATATCCATCACCTGTAAATTTCTGGAATACTGTTGATTCAACGCCGTCGGTTGTTGAGGCAGCGCCACCATCACGAGTAGTTTGACCGAGTGCATTAAAACCAATTCTATAATCGCCATTCTTTGAATCAAGATTCTTAGCATGATAAGATTTTAAAATCTTTGCATCATAGAATCCCATATAGAATTCCAGAGCATCACCTTCCCAAGCTTGTTGAGTTGCAACCTGTCTTAAATCGTCGTCATCAACTACAGCAGAGATGTACAAGTACTTATCATCAATTACCAAAGTAGTTTTGAAGTTCATATCAACTGAGTAATTATCCCACTTCTTACCATTATTAAAATCTACACCACTTGCATAAGTACCAGCTTCCGGTTTAATTTCATTTACTCGGTAAGTATCAAATTCCGCATCCAACCCATCAAGAACAAATTTTGATGCAAAGTTTTTTACATACTGAATTTTGTATGTCTTGGTTGTTTTGACACTAATTGGACCTACTTTTGATTCGGAAGCCAATGCAGTTTCGTTTACCCCATCGAAAGACGTTAGAGCATAATAATAATTCTTTGTTGCTCCATCGGAAGAATAAGGGCGTGTAATATATGTTTGCATTCCGTGAGGGATATCGGAAACTATTTTTTGTACGCTAGCAGCTTTCAAATCCGTAATTGGGCTAAGGCTTTGATATAAGTTGTAAGTCTCTGTTCCCAGAGTATTATCAACCCAATCAATTTGTACATAATCATAAGATTGAGTAGAAGGTAGTACAAAAGTTACGGCTTTACCGGTTGCCTTCGGCGCAACTACTGTTCCCTTTGGTTCAGGAATACCTACAACAGTTAAGTTATCGAATAAGAAATCGCCTTTAAAAGTGCCTGCACCCGGATAATAAACTTGAATACCGACAGTAACATTTTTAGTAGGATCGGCAATAGCTTTATCTGCTATAAGTTTAGAAATATCTTGACTGATTGTCTGCCATTTACCTTTAACTATCTGACCAGCAGCTTTTACAGTATCAACTACTTTCCATGGATATTCATTCCATCCGCCTTCAGGACCATTAACTATCAAACCTACTTGACCGGTTCCATCAACTGGTATATCCGCCGAAACGAAAACATCTATTGTTATTGCAGTAGCAGTTGCAACCGGATCTTTTGATGAAATAGCTACATTTCCTTTTGAAATAGCTAATTTCATATCGCCAGCAGCAGCACCTTTACTGAAATCAGATGAAAGTTTTAGAACTCCTTTTCCATCAACACTAGCTTGTGCCAGAGCAACGAAAGGAGGGGTTGACCACCATTTACCAAATCCTTGTGTTCCGGCAGCAGCGGCTTCAAAATTGCTTACAACCCATTTACTTCCAACTGCTATACCATTAGAATGTACGTTATCAACATAGATTTTCCCCTTCCATGTTTTATTAGCAGATTTAGCTCCGCCTAATTCAATGCCGACAGCTTCAAGAGCACCTTTTGTTTTATCAAAATTAGCTGAAGTAGCGCCTTTTGCATCTAAATCGAAATTGAGTGGAAACCACTTTTCTTTCGGAATATCTTTAGCATAAAAAATTACATCTTGCCAATCCCAGTTTACCGGAGCTTGAGCAAAAACTTTGAATGCAATGGAATCTGGAGTATCTTTTGTTAAATAGACATAATAAGTCAACATTCTAGCTGTTGAACCATCAACTTTAGTTTTTGAGAAAGCTGCTTGTTTGTTTCCTGCAAGTGATAAATCCATTTCAACAGCCAAAACACCAGCTGTCTTTGCACTTGGATCTGCAACTTTGGCAATAGAAACGAAACTATCACCCCAGCCTTTAGCAAATCCGCCGGTTGTTGATTCAAAATCTGCTACAACTACCGGTTGAACACCAACTAAGCTAACATTATCAATATAAACAGAACCTTTCCAAGCAGTTGTAACTGCTGAACCTCCTAATTCAATACCAACTGCTTCAAGAGCACCTTTTGTTTTATCAAAATTAGCTGAGGTGGCTCCTTTTGCATCCAAATCAAAATTGAGAGGATACCATTTTTCTTTAGGAATATTTTTTGCCAAATAAATTACATCTTGCCAATCCCAATTAACAGGACCCTGAGCAAAAACCTTAAAAGCTAATTGGTCTGGTGTATCTTTTTTTAGATAAACCCAATAGGTAATAACATGAGCTGTTGCTGCATCCAGTTTTGTTTTAGAAATTGCGGCTTGTTTGTTACCGGCAAGAGAAAGATCCATTTCAACACCTAAAACACCAGCTGTTTTTCCACTTGGATCAGCAACTTTGGCAATAGAAACAAAACTGTCGCCCCAGCCTTTTCCAAATCCATTGGTTGTTGATTCAAAATCTGCTATTACTTGGGGAAATGCCCAACCAGACATGAGGAGAATACCAACAACTGTTAGTAATGCTTTTTTCATCTGACCTCCTAAAAGGATTTTATGGTTTTTTGTATTCGTTGTATATGAACTGATTTCCTCAGAATAAAAAATTTTATTTGAAAGGAATGTCCCATCTCTTGAATACTTTGAGTGAAGATAGACTTGCATATATAGTGCCAAATCACAGGCTTCATTTTAATTGTTTAATAACTTTTATTCATACATTTTTAACAAGCAGACTCCGTCTCTCTTTATCATTATAATAAATTTTATTAATACGATAAATGCTATCACAGTTTAATTGGTGGATGATGTTGAGTGAATTACGGCAAATCCAAGCGGTATATATTTCATTATTTTTATGAAAAATTTTTGCGGGAATTTTTTACTCAAAGGAATCAATCCCTCTCAATTTAAGAGGGATTGAATTTCCTTTTATACTTTTGGCAATGAACTTATCTGTTCATATAAAGTGGATCATTATCGAATACTTTTACGCTAGTAACTCACGTTACGCATGAGTTGAATTACGTGAATTATTTTTAGTGAAACTTGGTGTTTTAGTGCC
>DAIEQT010000245.1 GCA_027347545.1 Ignavibacteria bacterium
ATTTTGTAAATCAATTTTGCCACAAAATAATTTGAAGATGAACTTGCAGAGCTAGGGACTAAACCCATCACATCAAAACCAACAATTGTTCTGTCCTGCCCAATAACTTTGAATAAGTACATAACCTCATCCCAAAGCAAGCCGCCCGGCTCCGGATTTTCAACAGCGCTAATCACGCTTGGGTCAAACGCGCTTAAATCAATAGTTACGTAAACTTTATCGGACAAATTTCTATTAACAAGTTCTTGCCAATCATCGCCGTACATGCCGAGTTTTATTTCGCAAGCAAGAAATTGGTGTATCTGTTTCTCCACTCGAAATTCGTTCTCTTCTTTGCTTTGAGAGCGGATTCCAACTTGAGTAATGTTGGAATTAAACTCAGCTACTCTTGAGATCAAACTTTCGTGAGGTGATTTGGTTTGCCAATCTTGCTTCATATTAGCGCGTGAATCAATATGCAGAACCGACAATGATTCATACTTCTTCTGAAATGCTTTGATCACACCGTAAGAAATTGAGTGACTTCCGCCAATTGTTGCAATGGTTTTATTCTGCTCAACAAGAGAAGAAATTTCTTTCTCAATTTTTTCTACAGCTTTAGAATAAGATAGTTTCTGGAGATTCAAAGTTTCTAACGTGGCGATTCCTTTTTCGAAGCAAAGCTCGCCGCCCATTTCTTCATCGTAAGGTTCAAGTTTAGCCGATGCCTTTATAATTTCTCTGGCAGCTCTTGAAAATACAGCCTTCGCTGTTTTCTGTTCAGAATAAATGACCGGAAGAATTACTGCTTGAGAATTATTCAGCGAAGAATATTTTTTATCAAGGGCAAGGAAACTGTTTTTCTTATCTGCTTCTTTCATTAATCACCTATAAAAAAAGCGGCAAGTTGCCGCTCTAAATTATTTTGTTTCTTCTTTAGATTTATTAACCGAAGCAATCGCCGAGCGTTCAAACTTAATCTTCACGTTATTACCAACATCAACAAGAATAGTTTTTTCTTCCAATCCGGCAACAGTTCCGTGCATTCCGCCGCTCATAACTACTTTATCGCCCTTCTGTAAAGATTCCAACATGCTCTTATGTTCTTTCTGTCTCTTCTGTTGAGGACGAATAATCATAAAATAAAATATTGCGAAGATAGCACCGAACATAATAAGAGTGCTTACCATTCCGCCGCCACCGCCTTGTCCGTTTGCCGGAGGCGCCATTGCTAACAAGAAATCCATTTACTGCTCCTTTTTTGATTGTACATTTATTGATATTGTTTTACCAAACTCATTCTTCCACTCTATAAAGCTTCCGTCAATAATTCTTTTTCTCGCTTCACGAACTAAGTTAAGATAAAAAGTTAAATTATGAATTGTTGCCAACTCCATAGCTAAAATTTCTTTAGCGTTAAACAGATGCCGCAAATATGCACGGCTGAAATTTTTGCAAGTGTAGCAGCCGCACTCTTGATCAAGCGGTGCCATATCATCTTTATAAGCCGCATTGCGCATCGAAACAATTCCTTGCGAAGTAAACAAGTATGCATTCCGTGCGTTTCTTGTCGGCATCACACAATCA
>DAIEQT010000462.1 GCA_027347545.1 Ignavibacteria bacterium
CATGGAATAAACTTGGCAAACTTACTTCTTACTCAAAAGGCTTGGATGATCACATCGAAGCTGTCCTGAAGATTCCATTTATAAACATTCCTAAGATTCGCAAAAGAAAATTCAAAGTGCTGCTCGACTGTGTTAACGGCGCCGGTTCTTACTCGATGCCTTGGCTTTTAGAAAAACTTGGCTGTAAGGTAATAGAAATGAATTGCTCGAAGAGTGGCATCTTCCCTCGCTTGCCCGAGCCAATTTCCGAAAATCTAAAAGCTACAATGCAAGCTGTGAAAAAACATAAAGCCGATATTGGAATTGTAGTTGATCCGGATGTTGACCGACTTGTTTTAATTACCGATAAAGGTGAGCCTTTCAGCGAAGAAAATACAATAACACAAGCAGCACGGTTTTGGCTCTCAAAGAAAAAAGGAAACGTTGTTGTTAATCTTTCAACTACGCGCGCGGTTGATGATGTTGCCCGTGAGTTTGGATGTAAGGTTTTTCGCTCCTCCGTTGGCGAAGCAAATGTAGTAAAGAAAATGAAAGAGGTTAAAGCTGTAATTGGGGGCGAAGGAAGCGGCGGAGTGATTTTGCCCAAAGCTGTTTTTGGCAGAGATTCATTAACCGGCACAGTAATTATGCTTCAGCATCTTCTTGAGTTTGGAGGAACGATGAGTGAAATGAAGAAAGCACTCCCGCAATACTTTATTGCAAAGAAAAAAATTCTTATTGGGAATAAGAATGCCGACGAAGTAGTTAAGAAATTGATCGAGAAATATTCCGACCAACAGATAAATACCGAAGATGGTTTACGAATTGATTTCCCGGATCACTGGACTCACTTCCGTAAATCTAACACAGAGCCGATTATTCGTTGCATTGTAGAAGCGAAGAACAAAAAGGATGCAGAAAGTTTAGCAGACAAATATTTTCAAGAAATATCGAACTAACCGAAAAGGAGCTATAAACGAAATGAAATTAAGCATTGGAAAATTTCAGAATGAATTTGAGAAAGTAATAGAACAATTTGAAACGGAAAAAATTTCTTCTAGAATTTGGGACAAAGACTTTACAGTTTGGAGCGATAAACCGGATGAAATTACTAACCGTCTCGGCTGGCTAACCAGCCCGCAAAATTCTCTCTCTAAATTAAAAGAGATTAATGCGTTCGTTGAGGAAGTCCGCAAAAATGGATTTAAGAAAGCGTTACTGCTTGGAATGGGCGGCTCAAGTTTAGCGCCGGAAGTTTTTCGCCTAACATTCGGCGTTAAGGAAGGCTACTTAGATTTAGCTGTTTTGGATAGTACTGATCCGGAAGCAGTTTTGAATTACGCTAATACTTTTGATCCGGCGGAAACCTTATACATTGTATCAACCAAATCTGGCGGAACTGTAGAGACGTTTTCGTTCATGAAATATTTTTACAACCTTACGGCTGCTAAAGTTGGTAATGAAAACGTAGGCAAACATTTCATCGCCATTACCGATCCGGGAAGCGGACTTGAATCCACTGCTAAGCAATTGAATTACAGAAAAATCTTCTTGAACGATCCTAACATTGGAGGAAGATACTCTGCCCTTTCTTTGTTTGGGATTGTTCCGGCAGCATTAATTGGAGTTGATGTTGCTCAAGTATTAAGAATTGCCGAAGCATTTGCAAACACAAGTAAAGCCGACAGTTCAACAAAAAATCCTTCCGCTCAAATTGGCGTATTGATGGGTTTACTTGCAAAGCATGGCAAAGATAAAGTTACATTTATCAACACCGCGCATCTCTCATATTTTGGCGCTTGGGTCGAACAATTGATCGCTGAAAGTACCGGAAAAGTTGGTAAAGGAATTCTTCCGGTAGTTGGCGAGGAGATTTTAACTCCGGATAAATATTCTTCTGACCGTTTATTTGTCTATGTTCGTTTGAAAAACGATGACACTCTAAGAGATAAAGTTGAAGCATTTAAAAATGCAGGTCATCCGGTTGTAGAAATTGCTCTGCACAATGTTGACGAACTTGGGGCAGAATTTTTCAGATGGGAGTTTGCTACTATCGTTGCAAGCTGGCTAATAAAAATTCAGCCGTTTGATCAGCCGAATGTTGAGTCTGCAAAAATTGTTGCTCGTAAAATGGTTCAAGAATATAAAGAGACTGGTAAGCTGCCGGAATTGAGTGTAGCGATTGAAGAAAACGGCATTAAAGTTTCAAGCGATATTTCTGCTTCTTCAAGCAAAGAACTAATCACAAAGTTCTTAGATTCAATTAGCACTCAAGATGCATCACTGCCTAAGCCTTACGTTTCAATTCAAGCTTATCTTACAATGAACAAAGCGAACGAAGAACTATTGCAAACTCTGCGCACAAAAATTCAAGAGAAGTATAAAGTTGCAACGACGGTTGGTTTTGGTCCACGATTCTTGCATTCAACCGGTCAGCTTCATAAAGGAGATTCCGGAAACGGATTGTTTATACAATTCATTACTACTGCTACAGAAGATGCTGCGATTCCGGATGAGGCTGGTGATGATAAATCTTCGATGAGTTTTAGTGTGCTGATAAAGTCTCAAGCGCTCGGCGACCGCCAGGCATTGCTGGATAACAATCGTAGATTAATTACTGTTGATTTAGGAAAAGATGTTGTAACCGGACTAAATATTTTTGCTGAATTAGTCTAGTAATTGTAACTGAAGAGATTCTTCGCTTCCCGCTTCGAAATCCGAAGCGGGAGATCATAATGAAAAATTATTCGTATGGCAGTTCGAAAGCGAAGGTTGAACCAACACCTTGCTTACTTTCCACCCAGACTTTTCCCCCATGTTCTTCAATTATTTTTTTAACAATCCACAAACCCAGGCCGGAGCTTTGTTCTAATCCCGTGGGCTTTGCGCTAAGCACGGACCCTTTTTGAAAAGAACGTTTCAAGTCATCTTCTGAAAGTCCAACTCCATTATCCTTTACTTCTACCACTATTGTTTTCTTATTCAAGTCTTTCACATAAGTTCTCACTTCAACAATAGTTTCCGGCGGAGCGTACTTAATAGCGTTATTAACAAGATTATCAAGCGCCTCTTCAATTTTTTCCGGATCCATTTTTACTTCCGGCAATTCATTTGCATTCTTGTTGTAGAACTTAACTTTCTTTGCCTTTGCGTAAGAGGCATTTTGATTAAACACATCATCAACAAGGTTCTTCAGAGAAGATTTATTCAGTTTAAGTTTGGGTTCGGGCAATGCCTTAGCAATTATTGTACACATGTCTTGCGATAGTTTAACAATGTCTTCGGATGAAGCAACCAGCGATGCCATAATTTCTTGATGTTCGTTAGCGTTAAGTTCATACGAGTTCAACAATTCAATATACCCGCGGATTGCGGAAGCCGGGTTCTTAATATCGTGAATCGCCATGGCGAATAATTCTTCTTTCTGAGTGTGTAAAATTTCAAGGCGCGCTTTCGCCTCAGCAAGTTTTTCTTTTTGCTCAACAAGATGAACATTAGATTTCTCAAGAGTCTTTACATTCTTGTCCAGCTCATGGATTCGGTTCTTAAGATTTTCATTCTCATTTTTTTTGTGGGCTAATTCTTCTTTAACACGCTTGTAGGAGTATTTTAGATCGGATAATTCTTCAACAAGGCGCTTACTATTTTTATCATGCGGACTTCTTTTAACCAAAAGGATCAATACAATTACAAACAGAACAGCGCACAATCCGGCTAGTCCGTAAATAAAAACCGGGTCTGTAAATTTAGATACTTGAATAGGATCTTCTGAAGCTGCAACAGCAGGTTGCTCTGTAACCGAAAAAGTCAGCAGCAACGGAGCTGAATCAACTAAATTTTCTGTGTAAGCAATAATCTTAAAGATGTGAGTGCCTGGTTCGAGATTTTTTAACGTGTAATAACTCTCAATATGTTTCGGCTCAATCATTACACCGTCTAGAAAAAGTCTGTAGAAAGAACTTTGGCTTGCCGTAAATCCTACATACAGGGTTTCTCCTTTCACAAGCGATATTCTTTCCCACTCACTCTTATCAATAACTTTTGTGCCTTTTTGAACATCTGTTAAGCTTACTGTTATTTCACCCGGCCTCTGAGCAAGAATAATTGTGAGCTGTAAAATCAAAAAGAAAACGATTGCTGTTAAATTTCGGGTAGTTCTTGAATTATCCATCTTTCTTTCGAATGTTTAGTGCATGTATTATCGTAACAAAGCTGCTTTTCTTTATCCCCCAAAAATTTTGTTAATAAAAAAGGCTGATTTCTCAGCCTCCAAGTAATTCTAATCGCCATCTTCTTCGGCTTTAGCAAGGTTGTATCTCTTCCTTTCGTTTGGATCAAGGTGGAGTTTTCTGAGTCTAATTGATTTAGGAGTAACCTCAACCATTTCATCATCTTGAATATACTCTAAAGCTTCTTCGAGAGAGAATTTGATTGCCGGGACAATCTTAACAGCCTTATCGCTCCCGCTCGCACGCATATTTGAGAGCTTTTTACCTCTCTGAACATTTACTTCAATATCAATGTCTTTGCTATGCTCTCCAATTATTTGCCCACGGTAAACAACATCACCCGGCTCTATAAAGAATTTACCACGGTCTTGTAAACCATCAATTGCGTATGCAGTACTTGGTCCTTGATCCATAGAGATCAGCGCGCCGTTTTTCTTTTCACCAATCGCGCCTTTAAAATATTCGTACTGGAAAAATCTATGGTGCATTACTGCTTCACCGGCTGTTGCAGTTAAAACTTTTGTCCTCAATCCCATAATGCCGCGTGAAGGAATATGGAACTCCAACTTTTGCATATTGCCCTTGTTTTCCATCTTCACAATTACACCGCGTCTCTGTCCAACAAGCTCAATTACTTTTCCGGCATATTCCGCCGGTACATCAACAACCAAAACTTCTATCGGTTCAGCTTTTTTACCATTAATCTCTTTGTAAATAACTCTTGGCTCTCTAATCTGAATTTCAAATCCTTCACGTCTCATATTTTCAATCAAGATTGAAAGATGAAGAAGTCCGCGTCCGGATACTTTTAGTGAGTCTGGCGAACTTGTATCCTGCACCCTAAGAGCTACGTTATGTTCTAACTCCTTGTATAATCTATCACGTATTTGACGGGAAGTAACCAACTTTCCTTCTTGTCCGTAGAATGGTGAATTGTTTACGGTAAATGTCATGCTTATGGTTGGTTCATCAATAGATATAATCGGCAGTGGTTCGGGATTTTCAGCATCTGCAATAGTATCGCCAATATCAATATCCCCCACACCAACTACTGCACAAATATCACCAGCTTGTACTTCATCCACTTCGGCTCTGCCTACTCCATCAAAAATAAATAGCTGCTTAATAGCAGTACTGCGTATTGTTCCATCCCGTTTGATTATTGAAAGCTTTGTAGTTTTGTTTAGTGTACCTCTAAAAACACGTCCAATACCAATTCTTCCAACGTAATCGCTGTAATCCAAAGAAGTAGTCTGCATTTGCACGGTACCTTCTTCGATTTTTGGTGCCGGGATTTTCTTAATAATTTTTTCGAGCAGTGGTGTTAAATCTTTTCTTGGATCATCCAAGTTCTTTATTGCCCAGCCGTTTCTTCCGCTGGCATAAACAAAAGTAAAATCAAGCTGGTCTTCATCAGCGCCTAACTCAATAAACAAATCATAAATTTCATCAAGAACTTCCAACGGACGGTTATCGGGGCGATCAATTTTATTTATTACAACGATAGGTTTAAGATGCAAACTGAGAGCTTTTTCCAGTACGAAACGGGTTTGCGGCATAGGTCCTTCAAACGAATCTACGAGAAGAAGAACTCCATCAGCCATTTTAAGAACGCGTTCAACTTCGCCGCCAAAATCCGCGTGACCGGGAGTATCAATTATGTTGATTTTGTATTCCTTATAAGGAATACTGATGTTTTTTGCTAAAATTGTAATGCCTCGTTCCCGCTCCAAATCGTTTGAATCCAAAAAGCAGTCACGGACAACCTGGTTGCTTCTAAAAACCGAGCATTGTTTCAAAATTTGATCTACAAGCGTGGTCTTGCCATGATCAACGTGAGCAATTATTGCAATATTGCGTATATCTTTCACTAAAACTCCTTTACTTATAAAATTACACTTATTGAGGGGGCAAATTTACGAAAAGGTTGGCTAATTCGGAGATTAAGTTTGAGTTGGAAGGAAAGCCGGTTACTTTGCTTATTTTAAACTACAATTCTTCTATTTCTCCTAGCACTTTCTTTGCCATACAGATAAAAAAGCTTTTATCAACTTCATTATTATCTAAAGCATTTTCTGGAAGCCTTTCCCAGCTATAGACAAACTCTTCTGAAGTTTCGCCATACGATTCGTAAAAAGGTTTATAACAATGTCCGTGTACTTCTGCTAATATCTTAGCTAGCTTTTGAATATTAGTATCTGTTACCATAAATGCTCATTAATTTAGTATTTGATAAATTTCATTGCTGACATTTATAACTCCACTACAGACCAACAAGTCCTTTTCTTAGTGTTAACAAAAAACTATTAAGCCCCAAAAGCCTCTCGCGATCAGCTCAACTTTGCTCTTTTCGAAAAATAACTCATCAACGCTTTATCAAACGGTTGGTTTGTTTCTATCAGATTGTATTCGATTCCAAGGTTCAAGCATTCCGATTTTATCCGGTTCAGAAATTCCTTCATCGCATCTTGGTAAGCTTTCTGAATATGGTGTGGTTGTGATGTGATTTTTTCAGCAGTTTCCATATCAACAAAAATAGCGTCGCGGTCAAAACCAAAACTTTTCTCTATCGGATCAAGAATTTGAAATACAATTACTTCATTTTTCTTAAAGTGAATTTGTTTCAGCGCGGAAATTGTTGTTTCGATATCATCAAAGAAGTCGGAGATAATGATTGTAAGTCCACGTTTCTTAATTTTTTCTGCTACACTACTTAAGCATCTGGAAAAACTCGTCTTCCCTTCCGGCTTAGCTTGCGCCAAAGCAGTTAACAAATTGGTAAGATATATCCGGTTAGATTTTGGAGGCAAATAACTTTGTATTTTCTCAGCGTAAGTGACCAAGCCAACAGAATCTTGCTGATTGATCATTGTATAACTAAGCGCAGCTGCAAGGTTTGTGGCATAATCGAGTTTTGTTACTTTGCCATCGTACTTAAAATTCATTGATTTGCTTACATCCAAAAAGATGTGGCTAATGAGATTGGTTTCTTCTTCAAATTGCTTGATGTAATACTTTTCACTCTTGGCGAAGACTTTCCAGTCAACATTCTTTAGCGAATCTCCTTGCATGTAGGGACGGTGCTGACTGAACTCGACACTGAAGCCATGGTAAGGACTTTTGTGAAGTCCCACCATAAATCCTTCAACAACCATGCGCGCCCGAAGCTCAAGTGTTTTGAGCTTGGAAACAATTGCCGGATCAAGAAATTTTTTAAAGTCTTGCGCTTTAACTGCCACTATTTTGCTGACAATTTATTTTCTAAAATTTCTTCAGGAGTTTTGCCGAGATTTTCCAATTCCATCTTAATCTGAGAAGCGAGTTCATGTTTCGGGAATTTCTCGAGAAAGGTTTGGTAAGTCAGTTTTGCTTCATCAAATTTGTTCAAATTATTTGCTAGTATGAATCCCGACATAAACAAAGCTTTTGGCGCATCTTCTGATTTTGGGAAGTTCTTATACAAATCGCGGTAATACTCAACTGCCTTTTTGTTCGATTCATCACCTTGAACATTGGGCACCAAAAACATTTGGTACATCGAACCGACGCGCATTAAACTTTTAGCGGCAAAATCGCTGGAAGAATATTCTTCAATAACCAATTTATAATCTGTCAAAGCCTCTGCATATTTTTTGTCATTATAATTCCTTTCTGCGGCGTTGAATGTGTCTCTATCTTTGTTGGTGTTGCAAGCAGTAACCAAAATGATAATTATGAACAGTGAGGAAAAGATTTTTTTCATTGTGTACCCTTTTACTTTTTTATGGCGCAAATATACAATCAAATGGGAAAGCAAAGAAAGGCTAAAGAGGCTGCTGAAGATCGAGTTTTAGGGAATCACCCCTTTTGTAGGAAATTTTTCTGCCAAGCGCTTCAATTCTTTTCTGAAGCCGCGCTGTACTTTCGAGCGGATCATCTTGACTGCCCCGCTTGCCGGGATAGATTTGATATTGCTCGCGGTATGGGAACGGTGTTAAATCGGGCATAACGATGTTTGCGCCGGCAGTTAATCCACGCTCGCGACCGATTGGATCAATTGTATCCAAAGCAGTAGTTGCCGGAATGTGAACTTGTTTAAGCACAAGCCGAGCAACTGCTGTTACCTTCAGCGTAAGTTCTGCTATACCGGAAGGTTTGTGCTGATAAGGTGTATTTGGTGAAGGTATGAATGGACCAAATGCCGCCATGTCTAAATCAAGATTTTTGCAGAGAAGAATATCATCAGCTAAATCTTCTACAGTTTGCATTGGCAGACCAATTAAATTTCCGGAACCAATTTGGTAGCTAATTGATTTTAGAAATTTTAAATGCTCAAGCCGCTCTGCGAGTTTTTGTTTTAGGTGATAAGATTCATACAAATTAGCATTAGCAGTTTCGTGTTTGAGCAAATATCTATCAGCGCCGGCAATTTTCCACGCACGGTATTCATCAAAAGTACGCTCACCTAAACTAAGAGTAATTGCCGCGTTGGATTGCTGCCTTATCTGGAAAATGATGTAAGAAATAATATCAGTATCAAAATGGTTGTCTTCGCCGGATTGCAAAACGATTGTAAATATTCCCAGATTAGTAATGATGCGTGCTGTTTCAATAACTTCTTCCGGAGTCATTCTGTAACGAGGCAAAGAATTATTGTCCTGGCGAAGTCCACAATAGACACAATTCTGCTCACAGAAATTGGAGATTTCA
>DAIEQT010000466.1 GCA_027347545.1 Ignavibacteria bacterium
GGTCTGCCGCTGAATGCATAGAACATCTTACACTTGCCGGTCAGAGTTATCTGAGCAATATTCCGAAAATCCCTAAACGCTCTGCGGTTTTGATTGATGACGAAGTGAAAATAGGCGCGGGTTTATTCGCAAAGATGTTCATTCATTTCTTCGGTCCAAAGGTAAGAATCAAAATGAAAGCGCCGAAGAATATGCTTGTCTCAAATTCAAATTATGATAAAGATGTTATTGATGATTTCCTTTTTTTGCAAGATGAATTTTTAACGGCGCTAAGTAAGGTAAACTATGATGAATTAAAATCTATCAGGGTAACCTGGCCAACATTTGAATTAAAGAAACTAAGTCTTGGCGAGGTGATGATGATTACAATTGCTCATGAGCTTCGCCACATTAATCAAGCAGAACGCGCATTAGACGATCAATAAGAAGGAGAAAAAAATGTTTGTTAAACAAATAAATGAAATAGCGAAAGAAGAAGTAAAGGCTGGAACAAAAACTACACGGCAAGTTTTAATAAGCCCGCAAGAAGCGCCAAACTTTGCAATGCGCAAGTTTTCTATTGAACCTGGCGGCGGAATGCCGATGCACACCAACTCGGTTGAGCATGAACAGATTGTGCTTGGCGGAAAAGCACACATTGTTATTGGTAAAAATTCTTACGAAGTAATGAAAGATGATGTTGTGTTTATTCCAGCGGGTGTTCCACATTCTTATCAAACTGTTGGCGAGGAACCATTTGAGTTTTTGTGCATGGTTCCAAACAAAGAGGATGTAATAAAAATAGTTGGTTGTTAATTAGGAGAACAAATGGGTTTGTTAAGCGGATTTTTCGGACCAAGCAAAGATGAAGTTTGGTCGCAGCTAAGTAATGAACTAGGTGCGGAGTTTTCTGAATCGGGATTCTTTAAGAATGGCAAAGTCATTCTTGATTATAATAACTGGGAAATAACCCTTGATACTTACACAGTTCACACCGGCAAAACAAATATTACTTACACAAGAATGCGTGCGCCGTATGTGAACAAAGATGGTTTCCGGTTTACCATTTACCGCAAATCGGTTTTTAGCTGGCTCGGTAAAATGTTCGGCAAGCAAGATATTGAGCTTGGCGATACTTTCTTCGATGAGGATTTTATCATTCAAGGCGAGCCGGAAAACAGTGTAATTAAATTGTTTTCAAATAGAAAGATCAAAGAGCTGATTCAGCTTCAGCCACAGATTCATTTGCAAGTGAAAGATGATGAAGGCTGGTTCGCAAAGAAATTTCCGGAAGGTGTTGATGAGCTTTACTTTCAGGTTGTTGGTGTTATTAAAGATAAAGAAAGATTGAAAAGCTTATTCGATTTGTTTGCGCTTGTACTTGAAGAATTATGCAAGATAGGTTCCGCTTATGCTAAAGATCCGGGAATGTCTTTGAATGAAGAATAGACAGTTTGTCATTCTGAACGGAACGGAGTGCAGTGAAGAATCTAATTTCTTACTCAAAGCACTATTTCTAGATTCATCGCTCCAGCCTAGCAGGCGAGGCTGGTCGCCCAGAATGATAATGGACTGGATTCGTGTGTAACGCACGTTATTAATAAATTTCAACACAGAGTTGTCAAAAGGTAGTATAACGAGAATTGTGAATAATTTTTTAGTCTTTGCGCCTTTGCGAGAGAAAATATTTTCTTTCAACAACGTGCAAGTAGTAACAATAGGAGAAAGCGATGAGCAAGTTCAAATACGTAATCAAAAGGAGCGGCGCGATTGTGCCATTTAATCCCGATAGAGTTTCCAACGTAATTTACCGCGCGGCGGTTTCGGTTGGCGGGCGCGATAAAGCAAAAGCCGCAGAGCTTGCGAAACAAGTTATTGAAGTATTGGAAGCTACATACGAAGAAGGTCACAAGCCGCACGTTGAAGAGATTCAGGATATAATTGAAAAAGTTTTGATAGAGAACGGACACGCAAAGGTTGCCAAAGAATTTATTCTTTACAGAGAAGAAGCCGCAAATAGAAGAAGAGAAAACAGCAAGCATTTTTCCAAACCGAACGAATTGATCCCCTGGAAAAAAGTTTGGCGTTCACTCGACTGGGCGGTTGAACATGATTTAAATACGATTGATGGAATTAATTCCAGAATCCGGCGCGGACAGTTTCCACAAATTGTTCATGAAGCAGAAACGTTTTACGAAACCCAGCTTGATACTGCGGCTGAGTTGATTAAGGAACGTGCAGAAGAACTAAGAATGGTAATGGTAAGCGGACCATCATCATCCGGCAAGACAACTACGACATTTAAACTTGAGCAGCGTTTGAATAAAATGGGAATGAAGTTTGTCGCGCTTGTGGTTGATAATTATTTCTTCGATTTGGAAATGCACCCTAAGGATGAATTTGGCGATTACGATTTTGAAACTCCGCAAGCGCTTGATCTCGATTTGATTAATGATCATTTGAAACGTCTTGCTGCCTGCGAAGAAGTTTTAATTCCTTATTATGATTTTAAGCAAGGCAAGCGTTTTGATAACCGCACACCGCTTCAACTTCATGATAACGAAGTTCTATTAATAGATAGTTTGCATGGATTGTATCCGGAGTTTAGCCGCGAAATTCCGGCAGCGCAAAAATTCAAACTTTATCTTGAACCGCTATTACAAATGAAAATGCCGGACGGGCAATATATCCGCTGGACAGATTTACGTTTGATACGCAGAATGCTTCGCGATTCAGTTCACCGCGCTTACAATCCGGAACAAACATTGCTGCATTGGCATTATGTTCGTTCATCCGAAAAAAGGACAATTCTTCCTTACAGCAACACTGCCGATTACATTGTAAATACTTCTATGCCGTTTGAAGTTCCGATTTACCGTCCAAAACTTTTGCAATTATTTAAAGAATGGGAAAAGAAATATCAAGGCGATCCGTTAAGAGAGGATGCTTACGTGCGCGCCTCGCGTATTCGCAAAATGCTTGATGCAATTGAACCAATGGAAGATGAATCCGCAATTCCCGGCGATTCTGTTCTCCGCGAGTTCATCGGCGGAAGCACTATGAATGTACACTGATAGTGTAGAGTTAAGAATGAAGAGTGTAGAGTGAAAAAACTCTGTACTCTACACTCTTCCTGCCTCGACTTCCGTGAGGCAAGGCGGGCGTTCTACGCTAACATCTGTGTCTTCAAAAGAAGTAGTTGCCGGCGAAAAATGACAAGTAGAAAAAGCGGCACAATTTTCTGGTTTAAGCGTCTTAATGCTTGAATACATTTTTCAAGAGGGTAAGATGATAATAAAGCGGTACGGGTTATTGGTTTGTTTTTTATTCCTTCCAATTCTAATTAGCGCGCAAACAAAAATTTCCGGTAAGATTATAGATTCTAATGGCAATGCTTTGCCCGGGGCAAACATCTATATAAAAAATTCTTACGATGGTACAACTTCTAAGACGGACGGAACATTTTCTTTTAAGACAACTGAAAACGGCAGCGCGGTTCTCGTCGCAAGTTTTGTTGGTTATAAAAAATATGAAAACAACGTTGTCTTGAAGAAAGGTGAACTGAAAATAGACATTGTCTTAGAGGAAGAAATCACGCAAATGAATGCAGTGGTTGTTTCTGCCGGTTCGTTTGAAGCGAGCGACGAAAAGAAGGGTGTAATTCTAAAACCGCTTGATGTTGTTACAACCGGCGCAACCGCGGATTTATACACATCGTTAAATACTTTACCTGGTGCGCAAAAAATTGGTGAGACGGAAGGATTGTTTGTGCGCGGTGGTTCTGCGGCGGAATCGAAAACAATTATAGATGAAATGATTGTTCAGAAACCTTTTTCCAGCAGCGTTCCGGATATTCCATCGCGCGGAAGATTTTCTCCGATGATGTTCAAAGGAACCGTTTTCAGCACAGGCGGATATTCCGCGCAATACGGGCAAGCACTTTCTTCTGCATTAATTTTGAAAACTCAAGACATGCCTACGCAAACAATAAGCGCAATAAACTTAATGGTATTTGGCTTAGGCGGCGCGCATACGCAACTTTGGGAAAACAGTGCCGTCTCCGTTGAAGGCGGTTACTATAATCTGAATCCTTACAACAATGTTTTTAAGCAAAGAGTTGATTGGGATAAATCACCGGTTGGAATTTCGGGCTCAGCAAATTTCCGCCAAAAGATTTCTAAGAACGGATTACTGAAAGCATTTGTGTCGTACAGTAAATCCGATCTTTCTCTTTATCTACCCGATCTTGATAATCTGCCTAATAAAACTTTTTATGGATTGAAGCCGGAAAATTATTATTCGAATGCGAGCTACAGAGATATTTGGGGCGACTGGAATGTGTTTGGCGGTTTTTCGTACAGTTTGGATAAAGATATAATTAATGCTGCGGGTAATAATATTGAACAAGATCAAAGATTGGTTCAAACAAAATTTACAGCCAACAAAAAAATAATTGGTAACGCTTATTTAACATTTGGCGCAGAAGTTCAAAACACACTTTACGATGACACCTACAATCAATTCAATAGAAAACTTTACGAAACACACACAGCCGGATTTGTTGAAAGCGATATATATTTTACCAACGATCTTGCAGCTAAAGTTGGAGTTAGAGCAGAGCATTCAAAAATCTTAGATAAATTTAACTTCGCGCCTAGAATTTCTTTTGCCTATAGATTGGGAACGTACGACCAGCTTAACTTTGCTTACGGAAGATTCTATCAAACACCGGAGAAGAATTATCTCGTTCAATACAATAAGTTTGATTACGAAAACGCCGATCACTACATCGCGAACTATCAATATCTTGGCGAAGGGCAAACTTTTCGTGTAGAATTATATTACAAGCAGTATCATAATCTTGTGAGAGGAACAGTTTACAATTATCCTTATTTCAATTTACCGGTTGTTCCTTTTAGCAACAATGGAAACGGCTACGCAAAGGGCGTTGATGTTTTCTGGCGGGATGGAGCCTCGCTTCAAAACTGCGATTACTGGGTTTCCTATTCATTCATTGATACGAAAAGAATATTTAGTAATTATCCTTCAACAGCGTTTCCAACATTTGCAGCGCCGCATACTTTTTCAGTTGTGTTCAAACGCTGGTTCGAATCAATCTCCGCCTTCGCGGCATTAACTTACGTTCATGCTTCCGGCAGACCATATTTTAATCCAAACAATCCGGAGTTTCTCGGCGACCGTGGAAGCAGTTACAACAATCTCAGCTTAAACATTAGCTTTATAGCAAAATGGTTTGGAGGTTACAGTGTAATATTTTTCTCGATAGATAATTTGCCCGGCTTTGCTAATGTTTACGGTTACAGATATTCAACCGATGGAAAAATTGTAGCGCCGGTAGTGCCGCCAACTCTGCGCTCAGCATTTCTCGGAGTTTTTATTTCGATTGGAGAGACAAATCAATTTCAATAAAGGAGAAAGGAAATGAAAAGTGTTTTGACATTTTTAATTATCGTTCTTTGCTTTGTAAGTATTAATCGTGCGGATGATGCAAAATACCTTGCTGCGATGAAGAAAAATTTCGCTCAAATGGATTCTATGAAAACGATTGATGATATGGTGGATCTTACTAACGCCTTTTTGAGAATTGCCAACGCCGAAAAAGATAAATGGCTTCCATATTATTATGCTTCCCAGCTTTGTGTGCTTTCAAGTTTTACAGATTCTGTTAAGAGAAAGAAAGATGAATATCTAGATGAAGCGGATAAGTTTCTCGCTATTGCGGATTCTCTACAGCCGAATGAATCCGAGATTTTTGTTCTAAAAGGATTCATCTGTCAAGCCCGTCTTCAAGTTGATCCGATGAGCAGATATATGAAATATGGTTTTCAGATGAACGAAAATTTTGAAAAGGCTATTGCTCTCGATCCTACAAATCCTCGTCCCGAGTATTTGAAAGGAGTAACTTTGTTTTATACACCGGAACAATTTGGCGGTGGAGCTAAAGTAGCAAAACCTGTTTTGGAAGCTTCCCTCAAAAAATTTAATGAGTTCATTCCAAAGAATGACTTAATGCCGCATTGGGGCAAGCAGCAAGTTGAAGATTTCTTAAAACAAATTCCGTAACAATTTCTTTTGTTGACCAAGAGAAAACTTTGAACAATATTGTAATGTAAATCTGGAGTTGTTATGGATCAATTTATGCAAGCTGCAATTGAAGAAGCGCAAAAAGGCTTGGAAGAGGGCGGCATTCCAATCGGTTCTGTAATTGTTCACAAAGGAAAAATATTAGGACGCGGACACAACCGCCGCGTTCAAAAGGGAAGTGTTATTCTTCATGGTGAAATGGATGCGTTTGAAAATGCTGGAAGACAAACGGCTTCAGTTTACAAAGAAAGTGTTTTGTACACAACGCTTTCGCCTTGTCCAATGTGCAGCGGCGCTATAATTCTTTATGGAATTCCAAAAGTCATCATCGGCGAAAACAAAACATTTATGGGGGAAGAAGAACATCTTAAATCCCGCGGTGTTGATGTGGAAGTCATTCAAGACGAAACTTGCATTAACATGATGACAAACTTCATTTCAGCTAAACCAACCTTGTGGAATGAAGATATTGGCGTTTAACAACAATAGAACGCGGATAACACAGATGACACGGATTAAAGCGGATAAAAAATGTTGTACGAAGATATTACAAGCCAGATAATCAAAGCATTCTATAAAGTAAACAATACTCTCGGATTTGGTTTTTTGGAAAAAGTTTATGAAAATGCTATGAAGTTAGAGTTGATAAATTTAGGAATGAAAGTTGAACAGCAAAAAAATATTCGTGTTTATTATGAGGGAAAAGAAATTGGCGATTATTACGCCGATCTACTTGTGAATGATTGTGTAATAGTTGAATTAAAAGTAGCTGATATTTTATGTGAAGAACACGAAGCGCAATTAATCAATTATTTAAAGGCAACAAAAATTGAAGTCGGATTATTAATGAATTTTGGAAAAAAGGCTGAATTCAGACGCAAAATATTTTCTAATGAAAATAAATCAGTGTAAATCCGTGTTATCCGCGTCATCCGTGTTCTATTTCTTTGGGAAATCAAAATGAAGAAAACTATTCTGTTACTAGCACTCTTCTTATCAATAACAACATACTCGCAAAAAGAAAACCCTTACTATTATGTAAATCCCTTTATCGGCACAGACGATATGGGGCACACATTCCCTGGCGCGGTTGTTCCGTTTGGATTGGTGCAATTAAGCCCTGAAACAGATTCTGTCCTTTATAACAACGGCAAGTCTTACAACCCGGATATTTACAAGTATTGCGCGGGATACCAATACGCAGATAAAACAATCGTTGGCTTTTCTCACACACACATGAATGGAACGGGACATTCTGACCTTGGTGATTTTTTAATGATGCCTACAGTTGGCAAGATTCAGTTTAATCCGGGAACAAAAGAAAATCCGGAGAGCGGTTATAGATCAAGGTTTTCACACGAAAGAGAAAGCGCAAAGCCGGGTTACTATTCTGTTCGCTTGGACGAGAACAATATTGATGTCGAGCTTACAACCAGCGAACGTGTTGGATTTCATAAATATAAATTTCCGAAGACTAACGATGCGCACATCATTTTCGATTTAACTTCCGGCATTTACAATTATGATGGAAAAGTTATTTGGTCATCTGTCCGTGTAGAAAACAAAACGCTTGTAACCGGCTTTAGACAAACAAACGGCTGGGCTCGCACACGCTATGTTTACTTTGCAATGGAGTTTTCAAAGCCGATTAAATCGTATCAACTAAGAAATGATGAACAAAATGTTTACGGTGGATTCTGGAGAAAGTTTAATCAGAATGAAAACTTTCCAGAGAGAGCAGGACACAAAGTTAAGTGTGCTTTCAATTTTGAAACTGAAGAAGGAGAAGCAATTTTAGTTAAAGTAGCGTTAAGTGGAGTGAGCACAGCAAACGCACTCGAAAATTTGAAAGCAGAAATTCCTCATTTGGATTTTGAAAAAGTGGTTGCACAGGCAAAAGGGAAGTGGAACAAAGAACTTTCCAAAATTACTATTGAAGCGAGCGAGGAGAGAAAGAAAAATTTCTATACCTCAATGTATCACGCCTTTATCAATCCAAACATTTTCTCTGATGTAAACGGTGAATACCGGGGATTAGATCAGAACATTCACAAATCAAAGAAGTTTATTAACTACACAACGTTTTCGCTGTGGGATACTTACCGCGCGCTTCATCCGCTTTACACAATTATACAACAGAAACTCACAAGCGATATAGTAAGCTCGATGATTGCTCACTACGAACAGAGCGTTCACAAAATACTTCCGGTTTGGTCTCACTGGGCAAACGAAAACTGG
>DAIEQT010000482.1 GCA_027347545.1 Ignavibacteria bacterium
GTGATTGCGCGCGTTTGAAATAACATAGCAGCCGGCTTCAGCAAGCGCGGTTTCAATTTCGCCCGCAACGTTTGCATCCAAACCGGAAAAAGCAACTTTGGATTCCAAATTTGTATCGCACTTTTTTACAATCATGTTTGCGTACTTTTCTGGCAGCGGCGTTTGCATAATCCAGTTAGTTGCTTCCGCATATTTTTTTCCGGCGGAACGGTCTGACGCGGCAAGTTCGCTAACTTCGAACCAAGGATGATTTAATAATAATTCTATGAAGCGCTGACCGACACTTCCGGTAGCGCCTAATACTGCGACTGGAATTTTGGAACTCATTTTAACCTCTCTAATAAATCTTTGTGAATAGACAGCAGCGCTTTTGGCAAATTGCTTTTGTTGATAACGAGTGAAATGTTCAACTCGGAAGAACCTTGAGCGATGGCGATAATATTAATTCCTTTTTTGCCAAGAGCTTGAAAAACTTTTCCCGCTACGCCTATAGCGTGACGCATTCTTTCGCCAACTACCGCAATAATGGAAAGCCCTTCTTCAACTTTTACCTCGCCAATTTTTCCTTCCAAAATCTCAAGTTTAAATTCATTCTCAATTACTTTCTTTGCTTGTCCGCCAAATTTAGGAAGCACCGCAAAGCAAATGCTGTGTTCAGAAGAAGCTTGAGTGATAAGAATAATATTTATTCCGTTACGCGCGAGCGCTGCAAATAATCTTCCCGCAACGCCGGTAACGCCAACCATTCCGCCGCCTTGCACACGAATGATAGAAATATCATCAATAGAAGAAATTCCTTTAATCGGCATTTTATCGCCGCCACCCTTTTCAACAATTTCTGTTCCGGGGTGTGTTGGATTAAATGTATTCTTAATTACAATTTTAATTTTCTTTTGAAGAGCCGGAAGCATAGTTGGCGGATAAATTACTTTTGCACCAAAGTGGGAAAGCTCCATAGCTTCTTCGTAAGTAACAGATTTAAGAGGGAAAGCATCTTTAACTTTTCTCGGATCAGCAGTAAGTATTCCATCAACGTCTGTCCATATTTCGATAGCCGAAGCATTGAGTGCTGCGCCAAAAACTGAAGCAGTATAGTCGGAGCCGCCGCGTCCGAGAGTAGTAATTTCATTTTTATCTGTTGATGAAATAAAGCCGGTAATGATCTGAACTTTATAGTGGCGTTTGAAATATTGAACGATGTTTTTATTTGTCGGGACAAAATTCACGCGTGCGTTTCCAAACTCGGAATTTGTTTTAACGAGTTTGCTCGCATCAAGATATTCAGCTTCAACGCCGCGGTTGCAAAGTGATTCTGCAATAATTGTATTCGATAATTTTTCACCAAAGCTTTGAATGTAATCAAGAGTTCTCGCGGAAAGTTCTCGGACAAGATAAACTCCGTGTGTTACTTCCTTGAGCTCATCAAAAAGTCTATCAAGCTTTTCCACTATTTCTTCATGCTTGCTGGTTGGATTCAACCGGAAAGCGGTATCGTAATGGCGTTCAATTAGCTGCTCGATTTCTGTTTTGTACGTTAACTTTCTCTGGAAAGCAAACTTGCCGATTTCAATCAGTGTATCTGTTACGCCTTGAAACGCAGAGAACACAACCGCAATATTCTTATTCTTATTGATGTAGTTGTTAATCAGAATTGAAATTACGCCATCAATTCTATCTGCATTGCCTACACTCGATCCGCCAAATTTTAGTACTATCATGGTAAATTTTACCCTTGTTGTTATAAATTTATGTAGAAATAAAAAAGAATGCGCTAAAAATTAACGCGTTATGGTTTGCGTGTACGTGGACGTAGCCGTAAGAAGAATTGATATTACCTTGCTTGCCCGCGAAGAGCAGTAAAAGTTTTTATCGGGGTTATATTTTGCGTTTTGCTTAATCATTTTACAAATTGTGTAAATCTGGAAGTGAGTATAATAATCAGATTAAATAGATACAAGTGAGAGAGAAAATTTTTCTCCCACTATTTTGTTAATGATAATAGAACGCAGATTTAACTGATTAAACTGACTTGAACTGATAAAAGCATTAAGAAAAAAAAGAGGAAAAACTTTTCTATTTTCGCACTGTAAAAAACTCAAAACTCAACATTCATAATTCAGAACTAAAGAAGTGGGTCGAAAAAAATATAAAAAGATTACAGAAGTCAGAACGTTTCCAAACGTGTTTGATTACAAAACAGAAAAAGTTGAAGAGGGAATTAAGGACTTTTTCAACAATGGCAAGCCTATTACTATTGAGCTTTGCTGCGGGCAGGCAGATTACTCAATTAGTCTAGCCGAGCATTATCCGGAGAGAAATTTTCTTGGAATTGACCGCAAGCCCAACCGCTTGTGGAATGCATCCAAGAATGCGGTAGATAGAAAAACAAATAAC
>DAIEQT010000009.1 GCA_027347545.1 Ignavibacteria bacterium
ATCCCAACTGACTAACAGTTGAGTAGGCTAAAACTTTTTTAATATCGTTTTGCGTAAGTGCGATTGTAGCGGCAACAAGTGAAGTAAACGCGCCAACAACTGCGATAACCAACATTGCATCAGCCGTTAGCATTACAAAAATTCTTGTTACCAAATAAACACCGGCGGCAACCATTGTAGCGGCGTGGATTAAAGCAGAGACCGGTGTTGGACCTTCCATAGCATCCGGCAGCCAAACATGAAGAGGGAACTGAGCAGATTTACCAACAGCGCCCATAAAAATTAAAATACCGGCAGCCGTTAACCAAGCAGAACTTCCGAATGGCATTACGCCGGCAGCCATCTGCGCATAGATAGCATCAAAAGTAAATGTTTTGTAGTTAGTCCAAAGGATAAGAATTCCAATGAACATTCCAATATCGCCAATTCTATTTACGATGAATGCTTTTTTACCAGCATCGGAAGCGGATTTCTTTTCGTACCAGAAACCAATTAACAAGTATGAAGAAACACCTACTAATTCCCAGAAGATGTACATCATTAAAATGTTGTGCGTTAGTACAATTCCTAACATCGAAAAAGTAAACAAACCTAAATAAGAGAAGTAACGTGTGTATCTCTTATCGCCGTGCATATATTCGATTGAGAAGAAGTGGACCAACATGCTAATTAGATTAACGACAAAGAGCATCATTACAGTAATGTTGTCTATCTTAATTCCAAGATCAATGTTAAACGAACCGGCAAATGGCGCGCTTCCCATCGTTATCCAAGTGAACTCAGCAATGATATCTTTGGGGAAGTAAGCGAGTTTAGCAAACATCACAACAAGAGATAATACGAATGCGATGGAAACTATTCCTACTTCAAGTAAATATAGTTTGGGGAATCTCTTTCCAAGAATAACAACAGTTATGAATCCCAGTAAGGGAAGAAAGAGAATGGCAACGGATAAATTAATAAGTAAACTTTCGCTCATGACTTAGTCTTTTAAGTGATCTATTTCGTCAACGTTAACGTTTGCAAATGTTTTGTAGATATTTAATACGATTGCAAGTGCAATAGCAGCTTCTGCGGAGGCAAGTATAATTACAAAGAGTGCAATAATTTGACCGCTATAGCCAAAATTGCCAAAGCGGGAGAAAGCAATGAAATTAATGTTAGCCGAGTTAAGAATCAGCTCGATTCCCATCAAAACCATTACAGCGTTCTTTCTTGTTACAACTCCGTAAACACCAAGAGAGAACAATATTGCACTAACTGTTAAAAAATGAGTTAAACCAACTTGTAACAAGACGAACTCCTTATTTACATGTTTAGCATCAAGGTGCAAGGTTCAAGCTAAAAACTTGTCCCTTGTGCCTAATGCCTTGTAACTAAAATTATTCTTTTTCTCTTCTTGCTATAGAAGCTGCGCCAATAAGTGCAACAAGAAGAAGTAATCCTAATAATTCAAAAACTAAAACGTAATCGGTAAGAAGAAGCCTACCTAAAATTTTCAAAGTAGTAGTTGGCGCTTCAGTTGGCTGAATTTTCCAATCTGTAAACCACATTACGGAGACAACCGCGCCCATCAAAATTCCAGTTGCGATAGAAGCGGGGAGAAGATTACTTGCACCGGTTCTGATATCAACATTTGTAATTTGGTTTGTGAGCATAACTCCAAACAAAAGGAGAATCAAAATACCGCCAACGTAAACCATGATTTGAACAACAGCTATAAAATCAGCAGCAAGCAAAACATAAATTCCGGCTACACCAAAAAAAGTGAATAGTAAGAAGAAGGCAGAGTAAATCACGTTTCTTGTAGTTACAACAAACCATGCAGAAACCAATGTGATGGCTGCAAAAAGGTAAAACATTATGTCGTAGTAATTCATTTTATTATTCGGTTACTTTTCAGTTAGCAGATGGCTGAGCCGGGGTTTCCGGTTTTGGTTTTGCAGCGGCTGCAGCAGCAGCGGCTTTCTGCGCTTCTTTCTCAGCTTGGAATTTTTCGTAATTAACTTTCTTCTGTGCTGCTTCATCTTGATTCAAAGCAGAAAACTTATAAAGCAAGTTTGCTCTTTCATATTCAGAGAATTCATAAACGTCTGTCATGTAAATACATTCAGTAGGACAAGGGAATACGCATAACTGGCAGTAGCAGCATTTTGCAATATCAATATCAAATCTAGTTACCCAAAGAGCTTTTTTCTTCCCGTTAGAAGTTATTCCTAAATCTTCGCCAGGAATACTTTTAACAGTGTCAATTTCAATACAGCTTACCGGGCAAGCTCTTGCGCATTGATCGCAGCCAATACAGTCATCAATATTTACATACAATCTGTTACGTACACGATCCGGCAATTTTACTTTTACTTCCGGATATTGAATAGTAACTGCCGGTGTAAATAAATGTTTGAAAGTGATTCGCATTCCAACCAAAACGGTGTAGATGCCATCCCAGGTATTTTTAAGGTATTCTCTCATAAACTCAATTCCGTCTTTTTGCATTCAGCAAAGAGACTTCCGATTTATTACAATAAAGAAATTATTCCAATGATAACTAAATTGATTACAGCGTAAGGAATCAAATACTTCCAGCATAAAGTCATGAGCTGATCAACGCGTAAGCGGGGAAGTGTCCAGCGTAACCACATTTGTACAAAAATGAAGAACCATCCTTTAGCAAAAAACCAGCTGAATTGTTCAAGTGATACAAGCCATTTAATTCCAAGTACGTTTCCAAGATATCCAACCGGTGATTGATAACCGCCAAAGAATAAAACAGAAACAAGCAAAGAGACAGCAAACATATTTCCATATTCAGCAAGCATAAACATTCCATACTTCATGCCGCAATATTCAGTAAAGTATCCGGCAACAAGTTCAGATTCAGCTTCAGGAATATCGAATGGAGTTCTGTTTACTTCTGCAAGTGTGCTGATAAAGATGATTATAAAACCAACAACCATGAACGGAATCAATAAAAATTTGGAAAGAGCCCAGCCCGGACCGCCGAAAATATTCCAATGCCAGAAATTACCGGTCTGCATTTCACTAATCTGAGTTAAGTTCAATGTTCCCATCAACATAACCATTGAGAGCACAACAAGAGCAGTCGGAATTTCGTAGCTGATTATTTGAGCAGCAGAGCGCATTGAGCCAAGTAAAGAATATTTATTATTGGATGACCAGCCGCCCATTAAAATACCCGCAACTACAAAGCTGGAAGCAGCTAACATGTAGAATAAACCAACCTCAACTTGACTACCTATTATTGTTGATGCGAAGGGAATTACTGCAAATGCAGCAAAGCTTCCGGCAAAAACTAGAACAGGTGCAATGTTATAAAGAACGCCGTCAACTTCTGAAGAAACTGCATCTTCTTTTTGAAGCATTTTAACAAAGTCAGCTACGCATTGAAAGATTCCGTATGGTCCAATTCGGTTCGGTCCAACACGGTCTTGCATCCATGCAGAAACTTTTCTTTCAAGCCAAACGCCAAAAAGCGTAACAAGCAGAACGCAAATAAGTGGAACAAGTGCTACTGCTAATGTCGAGATTATGACATTTCCGGTTAAGTCAAAAAAGAATTGATACATTATCTATCCACTTCTCCTAGAACAATATCTATACTTCCGAGAATTGCAATAACATCGGCAACTAAATGACCTTTACACAATTCTCCAAAAACTTCTAAGTTAACAAAAGAGGGCGCACGAACCTTTACACGGAAAGGATTAGTATTGCCGTCGCTGATTAAAAAGTAACCAAGTTCACCGCGAGGATTTTCAACTCTTGCGTAAGATGTTCCTTTTGGCGGTTTTATTCTTTTTGGTATTGCAGATTGAACATCGCCTTCAGGAATTTGATCAATAGCTTGTTCAATAATTCTTAAACTTTGTTCCATCTCTCTCATTCTAACATAGTACCGGTCCCAGCAATCGCCAACAGTTCCTTGTAAACCTTTACCAACCGGTACATCAAAATCGAATCTGTTATAGATGGAATATGTATCATCTTTTCTCAAGTCGAACTTAACACCGCTTCCGCGAAGAACCGGTCCGGTTGCACCATAATTAATTGCTGTATCAGCCGGAAGTACGCCAACATTAGCGGTTCTTTCAATGAATATTTTATTATAGCTGAGAAGATTATCTACTTCTACAATTGTATTCTTGAAGTAGTTGGTAAACTCTTTTGTCTTCCTAACAAAATCCGGATGAATATCATGTGAAAGTCCACCGATCCACATATAATTGTAGAGCATTCTTGCGCCGCA
>DAIEQT010000067.1 GCA_027347545.1 Ignavibacteria bacterium
TTTAACGATGTGTATGAATTGAATTATTCCAAAATAAACGCGACCGAAGCAAAAGACGCAGTTGATAGAAGCATGACAAGTATTTATGATCTAACAAAAAATGTATCGGTGAAAACGATTGAAGATCAAGTAAAAGTAATGAGGGAGTTTTTCCAATTAAAGGAAGCGTAACATGCAGCAAACTATTGAGAGAAAAGAAAATTGGCATGAAGATTTTATTATCAACTTAGCAGCTCAGTTTAGATCCAAAGTTTATGTTGAGCTTGGCTTGTACCAATGCGAGTTATTTAATGGTGTAATACCTTACGCCGAAACTCTAATTGGCGTTGATATTTCAGCAGAAGCCGGTAAGTGGATGAATGCTTCCGAAAAGGCTACGTTCATTCACTCAAATACAAATGATTTTGCCGAAGCTCTAAAGCGGAATCCAATCTCAATAGACATGTTGTTTATAGATGCAGATCATTCCAAAGAATCTGTGTTAAAGGATTTTTGGAATTTCTTCCCATTTGTAAACGATGACGGTATCATTCTATTACATGATAGCTATCCTAAAAATGCTGAATACACTCAACCCGGTTATTGCGGGGACGGTTACAAAGCGATTGAAGAGTTATCAAAAGAGACCGAGCTTTATGAAATGATGACTCTGCCGATGCATCCTGGTTTAACTTTGTGTAGAAAAAGGAAACAACATTTACCATGGTTAGAAGTTGAATCCACGGAAAACGCTAAAATAAATACTGCTTACAAAATTGTAGTTATCGCTCAAATTTTTAATGAACTACGAAAACAGAATCTAGAACGCTTCTGGAAATACATTCAGCCGGTTTGTGATGCACTTGTAGTTTATGATGATGGAAGTACAGACGGCAGTTATGAATATATGTTGGACAAAGCGGTTTTTACTTTACGAGCCGGCGAAAACGATTTTGAGAATGAAGTGAATCATAAAAAAATATTGCTTGAATATGCTCTTAAGCTTCAGCCCGATTTTATTCTTTGGATGGATGCCGATGAAGTGCTGACAGCAAACGCAAAAGATGAGCTGCAAAACCTTTGCAAATATGCCGACGAAAATAATATTGATGGAATCAGCTTCCACGAAATAAATCTTTGGAGAAGTAATTCTTGGAAGCGGATAGACAATTCATACGACCTTGGCTGGTTTGTGCGTTTGTGGCGGGTTACTCCGGAAATAATGTTTAACGAAGCTGATCCCGGCTTACATCAGCAGCAATATCCTCATTCGATTAAAACAATTGAAAAAACAGATCGTGTAGGAGTAATTCATTACGGCTTTGCTTCGGATCGTTCGCTAGCTTTCAAGTATCTTGTTTACCGTTCTCACGGGCAGACCGGCTGGGCGTTGGAAAGATTGCTCGATGAAAGCACATTAAGTTTAGAAAAAGTTGATCAAAAATATTTCCCGGCTGGTTTAATTACCGATGATGAAAAACCAGCACAGCGAAGTTTCAACGAAGCGCTATCAACTCTTGAAGATTACAAAGAGGAAGTTTTCAAACCGAGAATTTCTATTGTCTGTTTGATTTACAAGAGCACCGAATGGCTAAAGTTTGTTTACGAGCAAGTATTGAAGTACACCGATCTTAGCGATAAAGAATTTTACTTTGTGGCAAACGATGCTAACGAATCTGTCTTGAAATATCTTGATCAGAACTACATACCACATTATATCTGGAATAATTCGCCAGAGCAAAGAAGCGAATGGTACATCAACAATGTTTACCGTGCTTGGAATTACTCGGCGCAAATGGCAAAAGGTGATTATCTATTGTTCGTCAATAGCGATATGGCTTTCTCGGAAAACTGGGTTGAAAATCTGTTTAACAAGCTCAATGGAAAAAACTGTGTTGCATCAAGATTAGTTGAATCTGGCAAACTTCTCTCCGGCGATCATGCAGTCAGTAAGAACTTTGGAAGATTGGTAGATGACTATAATGAAACAGCTTTCCAGAAATTTGTTGCTGAGGTAAGTGAAGATGAATTGAAAGAGGGTGGATTATTCATGCCTCTCTTAATTGGAAAAGACGATTTTCTAAAAGTCGGCGGATATCCGGAAGGAAACATTGTTCCCGGAACAAATATTTGTAATCCTGAAATCGCAAAGCAAGGCGAAGCATGTGTTAGCGGCGATGTAGTGATTATGCAAAAGTTAGCTGAGCAAGGAATTAAACATACAACGTCTTACGACTCAATCGTTTATCATTTTCAGTGCGGCGAAATGGATTCAAGCGGAACTGGAATTACAGAACATAATGATAAAGTGATAACAATCATCAGCAACGATTACTTGTTGGGAAGAATGGGGGAGAAAACTATGTGGGGTTTTCTGCTTTCCAATCTGCCTAATTCGGTTGGTGTTGATATGGACTCGCTTAACGTTACTCAAGATTTTGAGAACACTGCTAGAATTCATATAAAGAATAATTATCCGGCAAGTTCTATAATCGTTCAGAATGCTTCATTCATTAACTTAATTGATGAAGATCATTTTTCAATACTTTATCTGCAAGACAATTTACGGGCGATGAGACGGAAATCGTTTCAGCAAGAGATAAATATTAAACAAGCAAACATCTTAGTAACCAATTCAAAAATTACCGCCGCTTCCTATCCGGAATATGATTTTGAAATTATCCCAATTGGAGTTGACGATGAATTGTTTACTCTAATGAACAAAGAAACAGTGCAAAAGGAATTCGATATTCCGAATAGTAAGGTTGGAATTTTCGTTGGTGATCTTAGCGAAGTTAAAGGCTGGGACAAGGTTAAGAAAGTCATAGATAATCACGATGAAATTTTCTGGATAATTGTTTCGAAGGATAACAAGCAATACGAAAAAACGAATTGCAAAACATTCAATCGTATTGATCAAGAGAAATTGGCAAAGCTTCTTAACTGTGCGGATTTCTTTATACTTGGTTCACCAGTTGAGACACAATGCCTTGCAGCAATAGAAGCTTGCTTTTGCAATTTGCCTGTGATAATGAGAAACACAGGAATCTTTGCCGATTTTACTGAGGATGACCGCGCCCGAATTGGATATTTTGGAGAAGATTTTGAAACCGGATTGACTCAAGTTTTGTCCAATCAATTTTCTCCGCGAGAAATGATGTTTGAGAAGAAACTTACGATAGCCGGAATGGTAGAGCAATGGAAGACTTTAATCTCTCGTGCAAGATTATTCGCAGAACAAAAAGTATTAAAGCCGGTTGTTGAAAGACCGCCATTCTTTTCGGTCATAGTTCCAACTTATAACCAAGATCAATACTTAGGTGCGGCATTAGATACATTGCTTGCACAAACTTTTACAAATTGGGAAGCTGTTATTGTTAATGATGGAAGTACTGATAACACAAAAGATGTAATTGATAAATATTTGTTGTTTGATAAAAGGTTTAGAGCATTTCACAAAGAAAACGGCGGTGTGGCAACAGCATTGAATGTCGGAATTGAAAACGCGAGAGGTGAATGGATTTGCTGGCTCTCCTCGGACGATTGGTACGAAGCCGATAAACTTGAACATCATTATAACGCGATTGTTGAGCATCCCGATATTCAATTCTTTATTAGTCATTGGTTTATCTATCTCCAACAGACAGGACAAAAAATTAAGCAAGGACTTTGGTTGGATATTCCGGATAAAGAATTTCAAGTATCAAGATTTTTCTGGGCGAACTATGTTCATGGTAATTCTATAGCTATCAATAAATCTGTATTTCAAAATGTAGGTGTCTTTGATGAAGCGTTGCGGCAAGGACAAGATTTTGATATGTGGCTTAGAATCGCAGCAAAATATCAAGTTCATTTTATTGATAAACGTACTTGCGTTACCAGAATTCATCCAACTCAAACAACAAATACTTTTGTAGAAGGCGGTGTTCTGGATTCAACAAGAGCGCTGTTCAAATTTCTTAACAGCCATACTTTCGAAGAACTATTTCCGTTTCTTGATTTATCAGTTCCACAAAACGTATTAAAAGCAGTAAACGAAATTATCTTCGTAACGACTAAAGACAACGCTTTTATTTATAAAGCCGGATTTACTACTGCACTGATTGATAAAACTTTGGTTTGGATAAATAAGCAACCATTGCAGCTAAAGACAAAGATTCGTGAAAAGGTTGCTGAGATAGTTGCGTTCTACTTTGCACATACATTGCATCCAGAAGTACGGCAGCTGATGAATAAGTTTCTCGCCAAAAAAACTCCTTCTTCAGATAAGCAAGATTTTATTGCGGACGGAATGAAGTATGTTGATGAATTGCTTGAACGCGGCGACCAGAAACAAGCCAATGCAATTGAAACATATTTTAATAAAATCTCTTCTCAAACCGCTGATGATTTAACCGGCTATAAGAAATTTCAGCCAAAAGTATTTGGCTATCCTGAAGTCGAAAATTATAAACATTTAGATACTTCTCGAATTCAGTCTTGGTTTATTCAGCCGGGAAGTATGTATGCAAATTCAGTATTGCATAAGATTTCATTCAAATGTCCGGAATGCGGTTCGTTAGCAAAGATCAATCTTGAATATGAAATGCAAGCCGGAGAATCTGAAAGTAAATTCATCTGTCCAGCGTGCAAAACCGGATTAAAGTATAACGACAAAAACTTGAGTCGGGATTTAGCAGATTTCAGTAAACACAAAAATCATAAAGAGTTATCAAGCCAGAATAATCGTGTAGCGTTTTTTATTGCAAGCGCTGCTGTAATTGGAGGCGGCTCAAAAATTTTGTTCAAGTACATAAAATGGATGACAACGCTCAGTGTGGATGTTACGTTGTATTCCTTTTCACCAAAACCGGATTGGGCGGAAGTTTCAGCTAAGTTTATTCAGCTAAATGATAACTCGAAAATTGATGGAAGCTTATTCAACCGGCTTTTTGTGTTTAGTATTTACGATGTTCCGATGATGTTAAACTATGTTCCTTTAGAGAAAATTGTGCACATTTGTCAAGGATATGAAGGTTACCATTATGGAACAACTTATGAGGAAATGAGAAGCGACAAACATATGTTAACAGAACTTCATGCTATCCCGGTAAAAAATATTGTCGTTTCAAAACATCTATATGATTTATTCAAAGAGAAATTTAATAGAGAAACAGAGTACGTTCCGAATGGAGTAGATCACAAAATATTTTACCCGAATTTTCATTTAGAATCAAAAGAGAGAGCTATTGCATTTGTTGGCAATCCCAGGCATTTGCTAAAGGGATTTCACTTTTTAACACATGGAATAAAGACCATTCAGAATTCTCATCTGAGAATTGATGAATTTAAATTGTACATCGTACTTGGCTTTGAGTTACAAGAGTCAGTTGAGATAAGAGAAAAGCTTGAAGTGGAGTTAAATTGCAAAGTTGAACTATTGATGAGGCAACCAGGCGAAAAAGTTGCCGATCTAATTCGTCGTGTTAGAGCAGTTGTCTGCACATCGTGGTATGAGGGATTCTCTTTACCGCTTTTGGAAGGAATGGCTTGCGGCACACCGGTTATTTCAACTAAAAATATGGGAGCGGAAAGTTTTTGCCGGAACGGATTCAACTCGTTCCTAATTGATCATGGAGATTCTGCCGAATTGATCAGCAAATTACTTGATGCACAATATCTAAATTTTGATTATGAAAATATTTTAGAAAATGCTTTTGCTACGTCGCTCGAGTATTCGGAATTCGAATCGGCAAACTACTTTATCAGCGCTGTTGAAAAGATTCTTGGTCAAGGTATTCAAAATAAAATAAAACAAAAACTGCTTAACACTTATAAAGATTATTCACGCTCAGACTTCACTGTTGAAATAAAATCCGTAAATGAAGAGGTAAATCCAGCTTCAATAGAAAATCTGATAGCGAAATCAAATTACTATATAAAGGGAAATAATTTAAAGCATGCGCTGAAACATATAGAACAAGCTCTCAGTATGTTTGGTGATGATACAGACTCGGAAGTATATGCTGACTTATTGAATCTGGCTGGTAATGTTTCGCTAGCCATTAATGACTTGGAAACAGCAAAAAATTACTTTGAGAAGGAGTTGATAGCGAATCCGCAGTCATCTACTGCTTGCTATGGACTTGGTCAAATATTTTTGGAATTAGAAATAAACGATGCGGCAAAAACTATGTTTGAATGGTCGGTCAAAAATGATTCAAATAATCAAAAGGCAGTAGAAGCCCTGAACAAAGTAAATTCCTTACTCGGTTTAGAATTATCACACAATACACTTTTATTAGAGGTTTAAATGCCCCGCTTAACATTATCAATGATTGTTAAAAATGAAGAAAAATATATTAGAGACTGCCTTGAGTCTGTAAAAGATATTGCATATGAAATTATAATTGTAGATACCGGATCGACAGACGATACAATAAAAATTGCGGAAAGCTATGGAGCTAAAGTTTATAATTTTGAGTGGGTGAATGATTTTTCCGCCGCACGTAATAATGCTTTAGGCAAGTCCACCGGCGAATGGATTCTGTATCTGGACGCAGATGAAAGAATGGATGCAAATTCCATTCATGAATTAAAACGCATAATCGGCACCTCTCAAAGGGTTGGATATTACTGTACAGTGAAAAGTATTGATCGGGAAGAGAGCCGCGATAATTCTATGTCTTACGTTCGTTTATTTGCAAACTCACCGGAAATTAAATTTGTTGGAAAAGTTCATGAACAAATTGTTCCATCCCTAACCCAGTATGGTTATACACTTTCAAGAACTTCGATTCTAATTCATCATATTGGCTATAATGTTTCGGTTGAAGATAAACAGAAAAAGGCAACGCGCAATTTGCCATTGCTGCTGGAAGAATACAGCGCAAACAAGGATGCGTATTATGCCTTTCAGTTAGCGCAGACATATAATGTTCTGAGTGATGACGAAAATGCTTCCATATATTTCAAGATAGCCAGTGAATCCGCTAAGTTAGATAGACAATACCGCGCGCAGTGTTATTCATCATTAGCCTTGATAGCACATAAAAATTTCAAAACCCAAGATGCTGAAAAATATATAGCATATTCTTTGAAGGTAGATGATAAACAGCCTTTTTCATTTTTGCTTGCTTCAAAGATTTCGCACCGCAAGGGAGAGCTAAATCTGGCAGAGGATAAATGTAAACGCGCTTATGTGTTAAATCAAGCTTTACTTGTTAAGGGATTAGATGTGGTTCTTTGCGTCCTGCTCGATCCGGAAGAAGTAATTTATTATGGATTAATTCTTGCTTTACAAACAAAGAATAATGCTAACTATCATTTTTACCAAAAAGAGTTATTTTCTCTATATCAATCCCTCGATGAAACTAATGGTACAAACAATTACGAACTTGTACAAAAGATATTTAGCAATTCAGCATTCTCAAAACTGGAGGTAGATGCTATTACTAAGCTGATTAACAAGAATAATCTGAATTTCTTTTTATTCATGTTAGGTAATAATCCTTATAAGCAACAAGTAATTCTGATAGTTGATGAGTTGCGTGCAAATTTTCCGGATTCACTGGAAGTACGAAAACTTGATGCTCGGCTTCTGGAAGAATTTGGCAGAATAGATGAAGCAATAGAAATTTTAGAAAGTGTTGTGAAAGAAAATCAAACAGATCCGGCAGTATTTTTCTATTTGATTTCTTATTACTTAAAGCTCGGCAAGGAAGATAAAATTAAGCCAATGGTATTGTTGCTGGAAAAGTATTTTTCTCATATTCCAGATGTGATGACAAGAGTTAGAACGCTTAAAAGGAAATTGTTGATGTTAACTACTGTTCCGTTATAAACGGGTAAAGAAAAGACTAAACTTTTTTAAAGGGGATTCGATAGTAGTATTGAGAAATGACTGTTCTTAACAAAAACTGAGCAAGGAAGCTCGGAAACAAACAAATAACAAGGAGGTTAGTCATGGCATTCTCAGTAAACACCAATTTAGGCGCACTACAAGCCTACAACGCATTAGCAAAAGTTAATGCACAAACCGAAAAAGCACAGCTCCGTTTAGCAACCACCAAAAAGATCAACAGTGTAGC
>DAIEQT010000260.1 GCA_027347545.1 Ignavibacteria bacterium
TAACCGCGTCCTTCATTGCCCGGAGTTGCGCCATCACCAATTGCAAAAGTCAACATGCGTATGTGATCGGCAATTACGCGCATTGAAATATTTATTTCTTTTTGCTCAAACCCCAATAAATAACCTGAAGATTCAAACTCATATAGTTTTCCAGAAATATTTTCAAGCGTGTGTATTATTGGTGTGAATATGTCAGTTTCATAATTTGATTTTACATTTTGGAGAACCCTGCACATTCTTTCAAAACCCATTCCTGTATCAACATGCTTTGCCGGAAGTTCGTGCAGCGTTCCGTTTTCATCTCTGTTGTATTGAATGAAAACCAAATTCCAAATCTCAATGCACAAAGGAGAGCCGGCGTTTACCAAGTGTCCGGCATTCAAATCATCACTTAGATTGATGTGAATTTCAGAGAAGGGACCGCAAGGACCGGTATCGCCCATTTCCCAAAAATTATCTTTTTCATCAAAACGTAAAATGTGTTTCGGATTAATATCGGTTTCACTCTTCCAAAAATTCATTGCCTCGTCGTCGGTTCTGTAAACCGTTACCCAAATTCTTTCTTTGGGAAGTTTCCAAACTTCGGTAAGCAATTCCCAAGCCCAAGCGATAGCTTCTTTCTTATAATAATTGCCAAAGCTCCAATTGCCGAGCATTTCAAAAAATGTATGATGATATGTATCGTGACCGACTTCTTCAAGATCGTTATGTTTGCCGGAAACACGGATACACTTTTGAGTATCGGCGGCGCGTTTGTATTCGCGGCTTCCGTTTCCTAAAAACACATCCTTAAATTGATTCATGCCGGCATTGGTGAAAAGAAGAGTTGGATCGCCGTGCGGAACAACAGGTGCACTAGGAACAATTCTATGCTCTTTGCTTTTGAAGAAGTCTAAAAATTGCTGTCTAATTTCGTTTGATGTCATAGTTTTTTCGTGTTTTTTAGTGGCGCAAATATAAGAAAATAGCTTATGGCTTTCAGCGGTCAGCTGTCGGCAAACAATCCTTTCTTTGAACAGATTGTTAATATTGAATGCTGATAGCGGACAGCAATATCAATTGCAAATTTAGCCTAGTTAACATACTTTTGATTAATAGTTATTCTGGAAATTAAGATTTGAATTCGAGCAAGTTTAGAGATTTAACCGATTTGGAATTAATGCAGGAGATTTCGCGGTTCGAATCGCGTGCCTTGGAAGAATTGTACGATAGATATTCCCCGCTACTCTATACAATTATTAAGAAAATTTCTCCGAACCAGGCTGTAGCCGAGCAAATTCTAACCGAAGTTTTTGTAATCATCTGGCGCAAAATTTCGAAATTCGATTTGAACAATGGAAATGTTTACACATGGCTAATAACACTAGCAAGAAACAAAGCTGTAGATAGCTTGCGACGCGAACGGGTTGCCGGACAAACGGTTCAATTGTACGATGATGAATATGAAGATTATTTTATTATTCCGATGTTTGAAAAGAATATGGATAGTTTGGATTTCAGAACTGCATTTGCGATAAAGCCAAAGATTGAAAAAGCGCTTGCCAAACTTACCGATACTCAAAAATATGTCTTGCATCTTGCTTACTACGAAGGATACACTGTTGATGAAATTTCCGACAAGCTGAATGTTCCTATTGAGACCGTCCGCTCCAAAGTGATGAATGCCTTGCATAGTTTACGTGATTTTCTGGTGAGGGAATAATGGCTGATAAAGCGATTCACGAAATGGTTGCGGCTTATGCTGTAGGATGTATGGATAAGCAGAACTTCGTTCAGTTCAAAGATTATATACAAGAAGGGGGCGAGCTGCCCGATGGTGAGCTTGGCGAACTTCAAAATATAATTGCAATGATTCCCGTGATTTTAGATTTGGAAAAACCGCATCCGGCTATTAAGGATATGGTTGCCAAAAAACTTATCGGTATAAAAGATGAAATTAAAGCGAAGATAATTAATGAGCGGAACACAATAGTTGGTATAAATCCGCGTCTTACTACTCAGCTCGGCAATGTAACAAAAGCTCCCGCACCACCAGCAGTTAAACCGCCGGCAAATACTCCAACCTTTCAAACAAAAGTAGTTGGCATAAAACCTAAAGTTGATTTTCCCGAAGAAGAACTTACAAGTACGTTTGCGGATGAAAGCATTGAGAAAAGAAAGACTGGAAAAGCAACACCACCCAAGCCGAGACCGACGGAAATCAAGTCCGTTGAAATAGATGAACCGAAATTAAACACACAACACATAACACATGAAGTAGCGTCGGTTCCGGATGAGAAATTTTCTCCAAGTGTTCTGCCAATTATTGGTTTAATTATCTCTTTATTGCTAATCACTGTGTTGGGCTATTTTGTTTTCTCATCCTACCAGAAATTAAACAATCGGCTGGATGATTTGCAAAGTGAAATAAACACGATGCGCAGCCAGGTTGCAAGTGCAAATAGTTTTGTTGTTAACAGTGCTGCTTTGGTAGAGTTTTTTAACTACAAAGACATCAACGTTTTTAGTTTGACAAGTGCGGACCCAAATGTAAAAGCAACTGCAAAAGTTTTGCTTTCTTTTAGTGAAAAAGAAGGTTTAGTTCAGTTTAAAAATATGCTGCCGCTCCAGAACGGACAAGTATTTCAGTTGTGGATTGAAAACAAAGGTCAATCTTATTCCTTAGGCACATATCAGCCAGTTGGCGGCGAGTATTTAAGATTAACCGCGTTCCCGTTTTTGCCTAAGGAACAGATTAGCGCATACAAGATTACGATTGAACAAGGGACTGGAGTTACAACTCCCTCGGCGGCGGTGTTGTCATCGAATGCAACAAGTGGATTTCCAAGGTTGAACCGTTAGTTATTTCTTTCGATTGATAAAAATACTCATCCCGAAAAGGATGAGTATTACCGGTAAGAAAACTTCGAACATATCCCCAACATTTTTGAGCCATTCAAACAAGCCTATCTTTTTCAAAACAGTTAGAGAAAAATAGCTTAGTATGATTAGCGCAAAGCCGCTAAACAGAAAAGTTTTTTGCTTCACGTTTTCAATGAAAAGAATTAGAAAAGCCGCGCCGGAAATAAACAGTATTGAAACAAGAACCAATCCGCGCGTGTCTATTATTTCGTATGAGTTTTTTACAATTAGAACAATGCCGGTCAAAAATAGAATTGCCGAAAGAACAATTGTTCTGCGGCTGCCTACGCGGAATGAATAGTTTGTGTTGCTAATGCCGAATGCGGCAAGTACAAGTCCAAGCAAAATTTCGGAATCGTAAATTAGTATGCCGCTCCAAATCAGCAGTAAGCCCGCGCCTAGAATAATTAACGATATAGCTACAAGGTTTTTATTCATTTTGAAGAGGTGGCAATAGCGGTTCTTGTTGGGAAGTGAAAGCGACAACTACATAAACGGCGGCAAACATTCCTAAAGTTAAGCCGGTTAGCAAAAGAAAAATTATCCTGAGCGATGATGAATCTATACCAAGATATTTGGCAATTCCGCCGCAAACGCCAAGCAAAAACTTGTCGCTTCTCGATCTGAAAAATTCAGTTGTTTCTGCCGGGTCAACTTTTGCTTTTGAGATTTTATTTGTGAAGAGAAAAACTCCACCGGCAATGGCGAGCAGAGGAAACATAAAAGTGTTTGGCAAAATAAAAATGCTGGAAGAACCATGAAGCCCAAATTTTACAAGAGCGAAGTGCAGCCCAACTATTATAAATAATCCGCTTACAACCGTTTTAAAATTCTCTTTGCCGGTTGCTTTAACTTCTTTCTCTGTTAACGTTTCATCTTGTTTGCCCATTGGAAGAAGAAAAGCGATAATTAAATAAGCGGCAACTATCCAGGCTCCAAGAAGAAGCAGAAGCATAGCAATCACGCGTATTGTAGCGGTATCCTTTCCGGCATATTCAGCTATTCCGGCGCAAACTCCGGCAATTACAACATTATCTCCGGAACGCTGTAATTTTTTAATCCGGTAAACCGGATCAGACTGCGGCGGCTCTCCGCCAAATAATTCGTTATGTAAGTTTTGTTCATCCATCTATAAGCTAACACCAAGTAAACATAGCAAGTTTATTTTCGTACAAAATAATTTAGCGGCTACTATTAATGCAGAACCGGTTGCCAATTTAGGAAAATAGGATGTGAAGAGCGAAGAAAGCCTTAATATTTTGCTTGGGACTTATATTATTCCTTAAAAAATATTAAATTCATCTGCGATTTTTGATTGCGTTACATTTCTAATCAAAACTTACCCAGTTGCAATCAAGTTAACATAACTTCACTAAGATTCGCCACAAGCGGACGAGTGGAAACGGACAATTCAAGACAATTGAATTGTGTTAATAGATATCTGCCGTTTAGCATCGGTTGAAGCCATAAGCCTCTTTCAGTTTACAAAGAGGTTTTTCGAAGAATAAAATTTGATGAAATAAATTAGTAGGAGATCACTATGTGGTATGGCATAATAATAATTGTTGCGGTTACAATATTTATCTATGAGTACAGATTAAGAAAGCCGGATCAGCTTGTTTTAACAGAGGCAAACGGGAAAATAATTTTGCGCTCTTCCCGCGTTTATCCAAAAGATTTTAGCCTGGTGCTTCCCAAGACAACGCAGTCAATGCAGCTAACTGTTGAATCAAGCGCGAAAGGAAATCTGGATATTAAAGTGAAGCTTTCCGTTGCGGTTTCTTTGGCTGCGGGAAACATTACTCAGCTTATAAAGGTTGGCGGATGGAACTCCGGTGCGGTTGCTAAAGCCGCTAAAGAGTTCGAAACCGTTCTTCAAAGTTTGATTAAGGAATTCACCGAGAAATATGAAATTGAAGAATTGTCCTCGGAGAAAATTTACAACCACTTAATTGATAAAGTAGGAATAAGCAAAGAACAATTTGGGCTTGATACGGTTTCGGTTTCCGTTCAATCGTTTGAAGTTGTTGATCAGAAAATCGCCGAAGCGATTCGCCAGCAAGAATCTGCTAGAATTTTAGAGCAGACTGAATTACTCAACCAGAAAGCGAGAATCACTGCCGCAAAAGCTAAACTGAAAGCTGATGAAGAGATCGCTTTCTTGGAAAACGAACTCGAACTCAAAAAGTTTGATTTGAAACGCACCGAGTTAGATAAAGAATCCGAGCTTGCCGATAAACGCATGAAAGAAGAATTGAATAGAAAGAAACTAAACCTTGAGTTTGAAAAAGAGGAATTAGAATTGCTGAAGAACAATCCGGAGTTGTTAATCCTTTCTCCGCAAGCAGCAAGATTAGCTGAAGCAAGCCAGACTTTGAAGAACGCACGCACAGTGGTTAATCTTTCTCCAAGCGAAATTGCGCAAGGCTCAGATTTATTAAATGTCTTTCAAAACTTTCTTCAGAAGTCGGTTGGTTCATCATCTAAGAAAAAAGATGACGAGAAAAAATAGAACATTAAAACTTGAGGTTGTCTCAAAAGTAATGTTTTATGATATAATAGCCCGCGGATGACACAGATTAAACTGATTTTCGCAGATTTATTATTTGAAGAATTACTTTTTAGACAACCTCCTACAAAAATCTGTAGGGATTTGATTTAAGCCTCGGCGAGACGCGAGGCTCGACGGGTATCAAACCCAAAATTTTACTGAAGATATTTCTAAACAATCATAAGATAAATTCTATCATTAATGATTAGCGAAAAAGATCCATTAGAATACTTTGCGATAAAACCGGTTAAAGCGGCTACAGTTTCTGAGATAAGCGAAGCAACTGCTTCATCTCCGGTGCCGCCGGAAGAGCGCGTAAATTTTCACATCGGCAACCCGGTGCAAGATGTGCAGCTATCCTCTGCATATTTACGCATGGTGCTTGGTGTTGATATCACACGCGAGGAATTAACCGACGCCGATCTTGATGCTATCATTAATGAATTAGGTTTAGATGAAGATGCAAAAGTTGAGCTAGAATTTTTCCGCGATCTAATTAAGAAAAGTGCGCCCTACACTCCGCGCGGCGGATTTAATAAGAACGCGCCAAACTTTTTAATAAAACATTTTAATGAATGGCTTACAAAGAATCAGCAAGAGCCGCTTGCTTACGATCTTGGCGAGAAATCCGGAAGACGTGAAGTAATAATCGCAACCGGCGGAATCAATGAAACGTTAAGACTTCTTTTTCACGCGCTCTCAAATTTTCTTGTTACTAAGCCTGCAAAAGTTTTTCTATACGGAATTTCACTCCCGGCACACTTAACAATTTTTAAGTCGCTGGGTTTTCATTATTTGCCGGAAGTTGAAGAAAAGCTAGTCAAATCACTAAAGGAAGAATTAGTTTCTTCGCCGAAGACTCCGGCATTTCTTGTTCTTGGCAAAAACACAAAAGAAGAAGTACGCAGAAAGCTTAGACAGCTAAGCATGGAGCGTCCTTTATTTTTTGTTGAAGCGAACGATGCGCCAAATCATCTTTCGCTTGCTCGCGAAGCTAAAATGATGAACCGCGTTCTCCGCATTTTAACTCCGGGAATATTTTCTCCGGCGCTTAAAGATCTTTCAACTTTGTTCTTTGCCGGCAATCCGGATTTTATAGAAATCATAGAAACAATTCACTTCCAGCTAAAAGGAACTCCGTCGGCTTCCGAAATTGAATTGCTTTCGTTCATTCTTAAAAATGATTTAACAAAAAAGTTTGAAATTTCCGGCAAGCCAAATGTGGTTGTTGAAACCGAATACGACGGCTACGTTACAAGAGGAATTAACGAAGCTGCTTACGGCACGCATGCCAAAGTTTATGAAGAGAAAATCGGCGTTTTGATTAACGACAAAAGTCAAAGGTTTGGCGAGATTGCGGAATCGTTACAAGAGAAAGCTAATTCGCTTATTTCAAAATCCGGCAAGCAAACAAATGTTTATAAAAGTGATTTGTTTGGCGGATTAACTGCAAGCGAAGTGCTTGATAAACTCACTTCAAATATTTTTTCGAGAGACTTTCATCAAGAGCTGGTTGATAGTTTTCTCTATTCGTTTTTACATCATCACCCGGAATACCGAAGCAGAAACTGTTACGTAATAAGCGGTTCATCACGTACAGGCTTGGGTTTGCTCGGGTTTCATTGCGGAATTACAGAAGTAATTTTTCCGGATTTAAGCTGGACCTACGAACACTGCTTTCCAAAAGTTACAGTAGTTCCTCTAGCAGACAATTTTGAGTTAGATATAGATGGAATTATCGCCGCCGTGAAGAAAAAATTATCCGATGATCCTCATTGGAGAAATTACGGAGCTGTTGCTCTTAACAATCCTCACAACGCAACCGGACAAGAATTTGATAAATCAGAATTAAAAAGATTGCTCAAATGGCTTTTGGGCAACAAAATTTTTGTTCTCGATGATCTTTCATACCAGAACGTTGCACCAAAAGATTCGCTTGATGTAATAAAGACAATCCGCCAGTTAACGGACGAGCTTGTTGAAGAAGGCTATCTGATTGAAGAAGAAGCAAACTACGCAATCACAGTTCATTCTGTTTCTAAAACAGATTCACTTGCCGGAGCGCGCCTTTCGGTAATCGAAATCCGTCACCCGGAAATTGCTGAAAAGTATAAAGCCGTTCTCTCAACAATAAAATTAAATCTCGGCGCAATCTTTCTCACATATTTGTTTTACAGAAACAAAGTTGAAACAGTGAACGCTTATTGGCGTTTACGGAATAAAATTTTCAAAGAAAGAAATGCCGCTTTAGCAGAAGCGGTAGAGATACTCCCCGATATTCGAAACCGGTTTGATATTTTCATCAAGCCGCCAAAAGGAAGTATGTATCCGCAAATGATTATCAACAGGCTTCCAGCCGGGCTTTCTTTAGACTGGCTCGCATCGGGACTCGCGCGGCAAGGAATTGGTCTTGTACCGCTTTCAACTTTTGCCAGAACAGAAAAAGGTTTTGAAACGGGAAGAAAAACTTTCCGCTTAACTCTTGGCGGAACAGACAACGCAGAAATTCTCCGCAGCAAAACCAGAAGAGTTTTAATTGATCTGAACAGAATGATTGCCGAAGAAGCCGCCCATTACAACAGAAAGAAGTTTCGCGTTCAGCCGCTAACTGTTAAAAAAACTCAAAGTAAGATTGATTATGCTTTAAGCTGGGAAAGGATTGAAACGAATGTTAAAGCAAATTTTGGAATTGTTGTAAGCCGCTACGCTATTCAGTTCAACGGCGAAGTTTCAAATACGAACAGAATTGAAAAAGACTATCTGGCTGAGCGGCTTGAATTATTTAAGCAGCGCTTCTTTGAGCGGACAAAAATTATATCCGATTTGACAGACGTAATCAGCGCCGACAAAGGAAAACATCTCGCTCAAGTTCTTGACCGTGAATTTTACCGTGATGATTTAGTTAGAAGAGAAGCTTCATTCAAAAATAGATTGTACGATAGAACTGTCCATCCAACTCAAATGTACTCCCTCAAAGCTGAGTGGGCGTTTGAAAAAGTGATCGAAGCATTAATCCGCGGAAAAGAGATTCAGCAAAGCCATTTTGATTTGCTTCGCGAGGAATTGGTTAAAGAATATCTCGGATTAAACGTTGCGATTGTTTCCAATGAAGAATCCGAAGAACTGATTTTAGATTTGAATTCAATCATCACTGCCGAAAATTATTCAGCGCTTTACTCAGATCGTCCGTTTGAAACATTCTTATCATTCTGGGGCGATTGGGATGGAAGCAACAGACCAAGCGGACAAGGGCACCGCTTGGTATCAGCTGTTCTAATTGAAAACGTTGTCCGCCAAGCAAGAATTATTCAGTTGCTGCACAGGCATGATAAATCTCTAAAGATTGATCCGGCGATTATCAGTGAAATTGAAAAACTTCCGAAGAACAACAACCGCTTCACGGAATTGTTCAACGAGATTAATTCGCTCACGCATCAGCTTGAAAAACGTTACCGTGGAATTCTTCCGGTGAATATTAAAGCGGGAAGAGTCCGCCAGTTTGGAATGAAGCTTCACATCGCGCAAGATCCGCTAACCCGCTTGTGGCATCATAACGATAGGCTCGAGCGCAAAATGCTTGATCTGAGAAAGCAGCGCCGCGATACGCTTGAATATTATTTTTCGTTGAACAAACAAATCAGAAAAACTTTACACGGGTTAATTCCGGCAATACAAAAAAATATTTCCAATTATGAGTTAATGATTGAAGCCGGAACTTACCGCGATTTGTTGAAGCGGTTTATAATTACTCCGCGCATTCATCAAAAGTTAATTACAACGCAAGACCCGTTTGCGATTGATACTACAGTTTATAACATCAACGAGATAAATGAAATTTCCGGCAAGTATGGAAATCCCGGAATGGTGATGGCATTGCAAGTAAGTATGTCCACCAAACCGGATGCGCTTATTTCGCTTGATAGAAAACTACGCGCAAGCCGCGAACAAATTTTACGAGAGAAATCGGATGCAAATATTCCAAACGTTTGGAGCGTTCCTCTCTTTGAAGATTTGGATTCAGTGAAAAAGATTGGCGGCTTCCTGAATAAAATTTGGGAATACTCTCTGCAAAGCAGAAGATTAAATCAAGAAACGAGTGAGCGCTTTACAGAAATTATTACAGAAGTTTTTGTCGCGGGATCAGATTTAAGTCAGCAAATTGGGCAGGCTGCCGGAATGAGTTTTTACAAAGAAGCCAAGCATGAAGTTACAACATGGCTTGCCGAGCGTGGTTTGATTGGAAAAATTAGAATGAAAATGGGAAGCGGCGAACCGATGCAGCGGCAAGGCGGTTATTACACAACCGTTGCCGGTACACGTGCGTTTATTCAGTCAAACGATTCTGCTAAAAGATTTTCAGAGTATCTGCAAGAATCAACAAAGAAAAGTACAGAGTACGCAACAACTCCCCTTATTGGTGTTTTTGCCGGCGGCGATTTAAGAACTTTCCAGAGCAGCATTTCCGAAAAACTCCGCTACTTGCCGGTTCAAGATTATGCGCAGTTGTTGTATCATGTTAAAGAATCTCAAAAGTTTTATGAAACGGAAATACACCGCGCCGGTGAACCGATTGTTGAAACTCGTCTTCAGTTTAGAAACCGTGGATTGAAAGAACTTGAGCGGTTAACAATTGGCAAGAAGGATAAAGTTTTTGATGAGTTCCTTCCAATTCTAACCGAAAACTTCAGACAGATTCTTTACGGAAGAGAAGAAGATGTAGTTGGCATTCATATAATTTCTTATTTCATTGGAAGAACAACTCCGCCGCTCAGAGACCGTCCTACTGTTCGTCCGGGACAAGGAGTTGGTGAAAGTGCGGGACAAAAAATTCTTGAAAAGATTGCCGGAACAATTCCGTTTTCTAAGTATGGAAGTTTGCTGCGGGCAATTTCACACAATCAATCACAAACAGTTGTGTTGGGAATAAACCAGCTAACAACCGGCTTATTCCGCGCACTAGATTCGTTTTCGCAAAAACAATTTACCGGAGGCGTTTCATCTTCATTAATTACGGATAGAATTTTGCCGAACCTACCGGTTTATGAAATTCTTCATACGCTTCGTATTTATCACGATGTTGATTTGGTTTATCTAAACAAACTTGAAAAAGCGTTCCCGGCTGGAAATTCTGCGTTGTTAGCATTAAGGGAAGACATTGACGCGATTGCAAAATACTTGCCGCTGTTTCAGCGCGAACTTTTACGCCGTCATGGAATTGATGTAAATGATTTCTTTGAGAAGGATAAATTTATTGCCGATCTACTTCCTACGCTTCGTCCGGATGTTTCGGTTCTGCTTCAGCCGGATTTGTTCAATACAAGTTTGGATAATTTGCTTTCCCAAATCAACGGAAGTGTTGATAAATCCTGGCGCGAAGAAATGCTAAAACTTCTTGCTATGCCGGTAAAGATTAAAAAATGGCGTGCGGGGATTTGGAATTTACTTGAGCAGCCGGTATTTCAGCGTGTTGCAAGTTTTGTAGAACTCGCGATTGCGCTCCATTCTCTTTCGGTTAATAGTTCTTCTAAGGAAAACATCTTCTCATCAAAGAAAGCTAAAGCGCCGCAGATGCCGAATCTTTCTCAAACATCTGTTGATGAGAATATGCATCAGTTTTTAGCTGCTGCAATGGAATATCTGTCTGTGGTTTCTCAAGAAATGGTTGAAGTGCCGATTAATATTATCCGTGCGTTAAAAGAAGCTGAGCGCATAATTAAAATTGAAGTGCAAGCACTCACTTCCAAACAACAAGACATGCTAAGATTTTATTTGCTGCAAATCGCCCGATTAACCGGAGAGAACGGGTAGTTGAAACTTCTTCGCTAAAACCACTCAATTCTCTTATGCCTTGTTTTAGAGTAAATGAAAATTTAAGTTGTGATTGAAAGTAGCCCTTCTTAATTGGGGTTTTATAACTTTAGCTGAATTCTTCCTAACATTGTTAAACAGAGTAATTGATGAGCTGGATAATCGGCGCCGTAGGGCGTTGTTCTGTCGAATTACAAAAGAAAATAGAATCCTTTACTAAGAGTAAATTAGTTGAATACCGGGAGGATAATTTTGTTGTTTTTGCCGGTGGAAATGATAAAACATGTTTGTTTGAAGTAAATGAATTATCAACCGAGAGATTTATAACTGTAGGCATTGGGATTAAGAATGACGAGAATAAAACACGGTTCATGCAGGCTTGTGATTGGGAAAATGTTTCAAGCAGTTCCAGTGCTCAAAAACTCGACGGTCATTTTGTAAATGTTAGATGGAATGATAATGAAGTTAAAATATTTACCGATGTTTTAGGATTACGGGATATTTACTTTACCCGAATGAGCAAAGAAGTATTTGTTTTTTCAACAAGGGGAGATTGGCTTTCGAAAATCTGCGACTCGGAAATAAATCTTAAAGAGTTTGGAAGCCGCTGGCTATTGTTCAATCAAATTTCTGATAGAAGTATATTTACCAACGTTGAAAGAGTTAGCGGCGGTACAAGTGTAATAGTAAGCAGACCAAATACTAGTTTTACGGTTAATAAATTTACTTGGTTACCAAAATTCGAGAGCGAACATGTACCAATAGAAGAACACTCTCGGCAACTTAACAGACTTATTCACTTCCCGTTTTCTAGTTCGCATCAAATAACATTAAGCCTTTCCGGCGGTATGGATTCGAGGCTTATTTTATCAAGCTTACTCAATGGCAAAAATAGAAATTGGTATGCGCATACTTTTGGAAATAATAATCACCCTGATTCCGTGGTAGCGCAAAAGATATCCGGCGATCTGGGAATTAAACACGAGCAAATAAATCTGGATTTACCAACAATCGATACGTTTTTATCAGAAGCTGCAGAGTATGTTTCCCTCACCAATGTAAATAATGCAGTTACCGGATATCTGCAGTTAAGAAATTACAAAAGTCTAATTGGTAGAAACGAAGTAGTTGTTGACGGCGGATTTGGTGAGATATGGAGACGTGAGTTTTTTAATCGTCTTTTGATCAAAGGCAGAAGAGAGTTGATTAACAGAAATATTGATGGGATGATACCTTATTTACAGGTCCATCATGCAAATATCTTTACTGAAGAAATTCAGAAAAGTTTACTTGCCGGATGTAAAGAGCAATTGGAAGATATTATAGAGATTTTGCCCAAAGCCGAGTTGACAGGGGTTGAAAATTGGATAGATTTATTTGCTATCAAAACCAGATTATCAAACTATTATTCTTCGGCTCAAATCCATTTAGATGGCTGGGTATTTAGCTACATGCCATTTATTCAACCAAATATTCTAAGTAACCTTTTTAATGTAACCCTAACGGAACGGAAAAACGGTAAAATGTTCCGCGAGGTAATTAAGCAAAACAATAAGTCTCTCGTTAAATATCCTTTAGCTAAAGGGCAATATTCTCACCCATTTTTCTTGAATACAATTCAGTCGCGTGTTTGGAATGCCGCTTATAAGAAACTAAGATTCAAAATGTATGATGATCGCAGTCAGGAAAAGCTAATCTATTTACTTTCTCCATTTATACAAGATACAATTGCTTCTTCGGGTGTTAAAAATTGCGGGTATTATGATTATCCCAAACTTCTGCATCTTTCCAACACTATTTCGAAAAGAAGCGCAACCGCTTCTGATCTGCACGAATTGGATTGGTGGCTATCGTTCGAATTGTTTAGGCAGGGACTTAATAATCCGTTCGTTAAAAATAATTAGTGAAGAATCGAACTGATTTACACTGATTGAATTAGTCATTCACAGTTACATAATTCTTAAACCCAAACTTGAAGCAATCAACTCGGCAGTAATTTCTGCGCTTCTGTTTCTTGAATCAAGAATTGGATTGACTTCCGCTACTTCCAGCGATGACATGCATCCGCATTCTGCAATAGTTTCCATCAGCAAGTGAGCTTCGCGGTAATTCAATCCTCCGCTAACTGGTGTTCCAACTCCCGGCGCTATGGATGGATCAATACTGTCAGCATCAAAACTAACGTGTATATGCTGCACACGCGGTTTCAAATCTTTTAACACTTTGTTGATGATAAAATTAATTCCCTTCCGGTCAATTTCTGTCATTGTGTAAACTTTCATTCCCAGTTTTTTAATAGTTTCTCTTTCTTCAGCATCTAAACTTCTTATTCCAATGAAGGCAACATTTTGTGGTTTTATTTTAGGCGAAAATCCATGAATCGTAGAAAGTGATTCACTGCCAAGTCCAAGTGAAACGGCAACACTCATTCCGTGAATATTGCCGGATGGAGTTGTTGCGTCCGTATTCATGTCGGCGTGAGCATCAATCCAAATTAAGCCAAGTTCTTGCTTCTGTCTTTTGCAATGAGAAGCAACTCCGGCAAGAGTTCCAATTGCCATTGAATGATCTCCGCCGATGCAAAGAGGAAAATTTCCATACTCGAGTGATTTCTCAACCTTCTTAGCAAGCAGTTCTGTGGTGCGGATAATTTCGTCAAGATATTTCAGCTTAGGATTTTTAACTAATTGGTGCTCTTGGTTTTTGATGAACACATCGCCATGATCTGTAACCTCATAACCTAGCCGCTCGAGCTGCTGTTCAATTCCGGCAATACGCAAAGCCGATGGACCCATATCAACGCCGCGTCTTCCGGCGCCAAGATCCATTGGGAATCCGAAAATATCTATGTGCTTACTTATCGTCGCTTGTTTCATTTTTTTCCCAAACTTTATGAATAAATTTACAACCGTAGTTTTTAGAAAAAAACACTAAAGTCTGTGAAAGATTTGAAGAATCTTTCCAGCAAGCTACACATCTAACAAAATAAAAATTAAAGGATAAATCATGGCTGAGAAAAAAGCTGTAGTTAAACACATTAAAGGTGTAACATTCCTGGGCAAAGCCGATTCAAACCACTGGATTTCCATGGATGGACCGGAAGAGTTTGGCGGAAGTAACGCTGGAACGAGACCGAAAGAGCTTTTGCTTTTGGCGCTTGGCGGATGTACTGGAAGTGATGTAGCAGTAATCTTAAAGAAGAAAAAAATCAATGTGGATGGTTTTGAAATTAATTTAACAGGGGACATGCAAGAAACACATCCTCAAGTTTATACTAAGATAAATGTGGAATATGTTTTTTACGGAAATAATATTCCTAAGGAAGCTGTTGAGAGAGCAATCGAGCTTTCGCAGAAGAATTATTGTAGTGTTACCGCAATGCTGCAAAAAGCAGTTGAGATAACACACACGTTCAGAATTGAAGAAGCAAAATTATAAATACTCTTGCGGTATGGGTTTTCTTCCGGGAAACCCATCTAACAAACCGTGGTAGTAACGAATATCTTCCTCGTCACTTTTCCAGCAAAGCAAAACTTCGTTACCATTTATTATAGCCGGAAAATCAACTAAGCCGATTTCAAAATTCCAATCTTTATATGAGCAGCCAATTTCTTCAAGCTCACGCATAAAATGATGTATTTGAGCCGAGAGAGTTTTTACTTCTTCGTTTTCCTCAAAATCTCCGCCGATAGATTCCGCGATAACTTTTATTTTGTTGGCGTTACCGAGAATATCACGGACAATTTGCTTAACTAGCGGCAAAGTTCTCTGCGCTTCACGCGGCGTAAAATATCTCACATCAATTTGCGGCATTTGTAATCCTTTCGCTTGGAACAAATTTAGCTTTATTCGTACAACTTGACAAACCGTCAACTAATATATATTTTGATGTCGTAATAATCTAATTAGTGATAAATTATGAAAACAACCAAAAAATATGGTAAGAAAGCCGATTTAGCATTATCAACTTGGGTAAAGCTGGCGCGGGCTTATACTTCATTCAACAAAAAATCCACAGAAAGCATAAGGGAATTCGGCTTAACTCAGCCGCAGTTTGCAGTAGTAGAAGTTCTCGGGCATTTGGGTCCCTTAAAAGTAGGCGAAATTTGCGATAAGATGTTAGCCAGCGGCGGGAATATGACTTTGGTTTTAGATAATGTTGAAAAGCTTGGCTTTGTAGAACGAACGCACAGCAAAGAAGATAGGCGCGCAATTCTTGTTCAGCTTACGGCAAAAGGGAAGCAGCTTTTTGATGAAGTTTTTGTTGGGCACGCAGAACAGATTACAAAATTTATGTCTGTTCTTTCTGCCGATGAACAAAAAACCCTTGGCGATCTATTAAAGAAGCTGGGTATAGGTGTTGGTAAACTTTAAATATATTGCCAAGTGACTATTCGAAACATCTTTATAAGAGGAGAAATATGGCGTACGAATCTGTAGATAACTACAAAAAGCTTTAGTTGATAATGTTTTTCATTATGCTAAAGATTCGAAAAAGGCTGCCGGACGAGCTCTTGGGACAATTGTTGAAATAATAACCTACTATCTTTTGAAAACGTGGGGTATGAACAACCAAATCTCTATCGAAAGAGGCTTAGAGGAATACGGAAATCCCGACATTACCCACAACGTAGAATTTTCGCTGCATCCTATTATCCATAGCGTGGTTTTAACGATTGACAAAAACAATGAATCAATAACAGCCAACAAAATTTTAAAAGCACTTCAAGAACAAAAATCTAATCTAAAAGAATTTGAGCCGAAGCCAAATCAGCTTATTAGCAAAGGTGTTCTTCGTAATGCATGTACAATAGCTGTATCAGAGAAGTCCTTTTTACTTTGTAGTGTTAAAGCCGATATGGGCAATAAATATGAACTGTATATTTATGAACAAAGCAAAAAGCCCTATTCGGTTTTCGAATGTAAACGAGTTGGAGTAGAAGAGGGGATGTCTAAAGGACCACAAACAATAGAAAAAGCTAAACAAGGAGCTTATGTTGCGCGTACTGCCTCCTCGCTTCAGAAAATTAGAAATGAGTCCGGTGAGATGTATGGAATAATTTATAAAAGTAACAGTGCCTATATTGTTAAACCATTCACCTCTTTACTTGATGAAGTAATATACTCTAAAGATAAAGAATTGCTAAGGCGCTTCATACTGACTGTTGGTGTGGTGAGTAATCATGGCAATTGGTTTACATCCAATAATCAGAATAAAGAATTAAAAGTTCTCGCACAATCTTATGATTGGTTACTTTTCCTTACAGATAAAGGTCTTTCGGAATTTATTGAGAAATTGCTTTTCAAACCCAGACGAGAGTTTAAACCGATTAGAGACGCGTTTATTTCGAGCTACACGGCAGCGAAAAAGAAAAATCAATTCACCAAAGTTCAGATGAATGTTGAAGCCGATAGAGTTCTACTAGAATATTTTCGTAAAAACTTAAAAGCTATTGAGAAGTGGTTTAATATTATTTCACCCCAAAAGAAAAATTTATCTAACTTAAGACAAGAGTTAAAAGAACTAAAAGATAAAGACTGGAATGAGATTCTAAAATGAGTGCAGGAAGAAACGTAAATACTTTAAGTCAAAGTTGGGGAACACCCAGTAAATATGTAAAGGCTGTAAAAGACGTATTCGGCGGATTTATAGACTTAGACCCATGTTCAAACGAGTATTCTGTAGTGAAAGCAAAAGTAGAATATGCATTGCCCAAACACGATGGATTGAAAGAAAGTTGGAATTATCCCACCATCTTTGTCAATCCACCTTATGGTATTGATAAAAAAAGTGGGACTACAATCAAAAGTTGGCTGGCTCGTTGTGCTCATGCTTATGACGAATATAATTCCCAAGTTCTAGCGCTTGTTCCTATTGCGGCAAACACCACACATTGGAAGAAGTATGTTTTTACCAAAGCGAAAGCTATTTGTTTTCTCTATGATACGAGACTACGGTTTCTTGAAAATGGTAAGGATACTGGAAAAGGGGCACCTATGGCTTGTGCAATGATTTATTGGGGCGATAACTATGATAGATTCTATAAGGTCTTTATTGAACACGGGGCAGTTGTTGACATATCGAATTTAATAGGCGAACAGATTGGTTCCGATCGCCAAAATTTTAAGCACTTCACCGAAGCAAAGAAAAGCCACCATGTACAGAAAATAGTGAACCTATAGTTATCGTGGAAAGGAATTTAGTAAAACTAATACAAGAAAAAATTTCCGATCAGCTTTCTCTTTGGGATGATGTTACAATTCATCCTCACAGATTTGGCGGAATTGAGTTTCAGTTAAACGGAAAAGAGTTTGGGCATATTCACAATTTTGGAACGATGGATATTCTTTTAGGCAACAAGCTGAGAGAAGCAATTGTTACAGAAGGTTTGGCGAAACCGCATCATATCTTTCCGCAAACCGGATGGATCTCTTACTACTTCGAAAGTGAAGCCGATATTAAAAACGCGCTATGGCTTTTGCGCTTTTCTTATCTGCTCAATTCGTTTAAGCAAAAAACAATTA
>DAIEQT010000098.1 GCA_027347545.1 Ignavibacteria bacterium
GAAAATACTCTCATACTTTTTATGTCTAAGTCCCGACTCCGCGCTCATTCCTTCCGGTATATTACCTTCAGCGCCAAACTTATTTTGAATTACGCTGTAGAATTTTATCAATCGCGCGAAGGGAAGCATATACCAATCGTAAGAAAGTTCTTTGCCGGTGTTTGCTTCATCAAGCAGCGCTTCCACAATTGCATTATCTACATGGTCCTGGTATAGTGTTTCGGGATTTCTCCACTCAGCCACAACTTTTAGCTGAGGATCATATTCCAGATCGGAAGGTTCTTGCGTTTCGAAATGTGTTACACCAAATCCGGCAAGCCACTTTGCTGTTCCCATCGTCGAAATGCTTGAAACAGATATCCAGAGTTCTACGCCAAGTTTCTTATAAGTTGATGATGCAACTTCCGAGCAAAACCATTTATCATCATTGTTAAAATCCATTTCAAAATCATAAGGAATGTGTTCGGCTTCTACTCTCTGATATGCTAACCGTGCTGCTTTATGCGGAAGCAGAGGATCAATCTGCAATTGCTGTAGATCTTTACGAAGACGCAAAACCATTACCCGCAGTTTTTTGTCTTTTAGATAATCATATATACCGGAAATTGTAACGCCCCTCTCTATGTGAGATTCAATGATATAAGGAAGTTTTGTTTCCTCATCAACATAGACCAAAGCAACATGAGAAAAATTTCCCGGATAGTCGCTTCCACGTGCAATCAATGCCGATGTAGGTGCGCCGCCGCGCGAGACCAAAATATCTCCACTATGAATTTTCACTCCAAGAATACTTGCGTACGGCGTAGCGGATTCTTCATCATCACCAAGGACAAGCTCTTGTATGTTTTCTTTTTTTGATTGAAGCAGTAATTCTTCTATAGCCGCTCTACCGCCGTAAATAATTTTGTAAAGTGTTTGGCGTGCTATAATGTCTTTCAAGTTCCATTCGCTCGATTCGCTTTTAATCACGCTTCTTACTTCCGAAAACAACTCAATAAACTCAGCAGTGTGTTTCTCGCAGCCTCCAACAAGCGCAGCAGTTGCAAACATCACTTGTCCAATATCATCGAACAACGGATCACCCGGCTCTAATTTCTGATTGGATATTTCATCCGACAGCGAATTAATAAATGCAAAGTTTCTAAAGATCTGACCCTCTACTTTTTCGCAGCCAAGCGATTTTGCTTTAACATACTCATTTTCCAGTGAGTGCCATAGCGAGTCTCTATTCCAGACAAATTGTTTCTTGGCAGCAAGTTTTGGTGTAATTACATTTTCAGTAGGAATTAGCAGCAGCAAATAGAGTAACAATAGTGTGCCGAGTATGTATAGTATTTTTCTTTTCATTTAGACAGATATTTCAACTTTCCGCTTTTGCAAGCAGCAGCTATTTAGATGAACTGAAAATTGTGTTTTATACAAATCCAATCTAAACAGTATATTGCATATCATCAATAATAATTATGGTAAAGTATGGAATTCAAAATGTCTCGGTTCTCGCTCGGTTTCTGGCGGGCAAAAGAATGGAACTACAACTCCCAGCAATTACATGAACTGGTTAATCAATCGCTTGAACTTGGAATAACCACAATTGACCACGCTGATATTTACGGGCAGTATTCTTGCGAAAACATCTTTGGCAATATCTTAAAAGAAAATCCATCGTTGCGTGAAAAAGTTCAGCTTGTTTCAAAGTGTGGAATTAAAATTGCAACTCCCCGTTATTCGGAATTTTCGATGCACTCCTACGATACTTCCAAAGCACACATTTTGTGGTCTGCTGAAAATTCTCTACGCAACATGAATACCGATTATCTCGACGTTCTGCTTATTCACCGTCCCGATCCGCTTATGAACGCCGACGAAGTGGCTGAAGCAATGAATGAACTTAAACAAAGCGGCAAAGTTCTTCACTTTGGAGTTTCAAACTTTTTACCTCATCAGTTTAATTTGCTTCAATCACGTTTAGATTTCCCTTTGGTAACAAATCAAATTGAAGCTTCAGTTCTTTGCACTGAGCATTTTGATAATGGCAATATTGATTTCTTGCAAGAGAAAAGAATTGCGCCGATGGTTTGGTCTCCGTTTGCCGGAGGAAGAATTTTCCGGGAGAATAACGAAAAAGCCAACCGTGTTAGAAATGTTTTGTTTGAGATTGCCTACAAATATCAAGTTGAAATTGACGCGATTGCAGCCGCGTGGTTGCTAGTCCATCCGGTGAATTTTGTTATTGTGCTTGGCACAGGCAAGGTTGAAAGAATCAAAGCCGCAATGAAAGGATTGAACATTAACTTAACCCGCGAAGAATGGTTTAAGATTTGGGTTGCTTCGCACGGACAGGACATTCCGTGAGGCGAGAGCAGAACGTAGAGTGAAGAGTGTAGAGCGGTTTAAAAGCACCGCTCTTCTTTAATCAAACTATCTCAAAATAATCATCTTCTTTGTTGAGGTATAACTTCCGGCTTTTAACGTGTAGAAATAAACTCCTGAGGCTAATTTATAATTTATAATTGAAAATTGAGAATTATAGGTTCCGGCTTGTTTGTATTCATCAACAAGCGTCACAACTTCCCTACCAAGAATATCATAAACTTTCAATGTTACGTTTATCGTTTCACCTTTCACGTTTGACGGAATTGTATATTGAATCGTCGTTTCCGGATTAAACGGGTTAGGATAGTTCTGCATCAACTCTGTTTTGGTTGGAATTTCATTACCCTTTTCTATTCCTACAACTCCGCTTCCATATATTCTAATTCCAAACCAAAGAGTTCCATATACAGATTGATCGAGATCAACCATGAAATGATTAAGCGCAAACGGTTTGTATGTTTTTGCGCTTAGCTCTGATTCACGACCTAGATTATCAAGCGAATAAACACGGATTGAATCAGCAGTAATTGCCAAATCAAGTTTGAGCTTTAGCGGGTAAATCTGTGTCGGCTTGCTTCCCCAATGATTATTGATTGATGTAGTGCCGCTCCAAATCATATTTGTATTCTGAACTTTGGAGACAAGCGTGATCAAATCTCTATCTTTATCTAAATGGAGATAAGAGAGCGATCCAAAATATTCTTGGTCGGTTGGATAAAAATAAATGCTTCCAATTCTTTTTCCGGCAAGTGTATTAAAATAGCCCGTAACACTTTCGTACTTACTGCTGATTGAATAAACTCCGCTTGCAACATCCCAGGTAATTTCTCCGGTATCGGTTTTATATGGACTAACCGGCGCACTTTGCATCGAAGAAAAATCTGTTTCGCTGCTGCTGTTATAACTTTCCGTTTTTACAGAATTAACCAGTGATAATTTTTTCTCGAACAAAACCGAACTTCCCCAAGAATTACTGTCGTTCTTCGGCATCAGGTAAATTGTTTCCGGTTTGTAATTAACATTCTTTGGTGAAGAAGATTCTGCAATCAATCCATTTCTAAAAGCATACGCAGCTGCCGGAAACTGCGCCATAAAAATAGGATTACGGTTTATACTGAAGTAAGAATCAATTTTATCATCAACCCAGTTTGATGAACTGCCATAATCAAAAAGCATTACACCATCGGCGCCGTTAAATGCAGAGTAACCCAAAATAAAATTCACAGCTTCTGCTTGAAACTGATTTGGAAATGGGTGATTGTACTCGCTAACCGTGTAAGGTTTACCAGCCATTGGCACGCCGGCAAACAATCCGGGAATCGTTCCGCCGTTTGCATCTTTCACCATTGGCTTGTTTGATATCAGCCAATCTGTAGAAGACCAAGGAATATTTGGAAACGATGGATGATCCCAATAAGAATGGTTGTCAACATAATCGCCAACACTCTGAGCAGCTAAATCCGCCGCACCGAGATTCCAATTTGTGCCAACAATTGGAACCTTAACACCAAGTGTGTTTTTGAGATAAGCAAACATATCTTTGTAGAAATCTTGCTGAAGTTTGATATAGAATTCTGAAATGTCTTTCACACGTTGATCAGAATAACTAACACAGTCGGCGTAATCAATTCTTCTTACGTTGCGTTGCTCAAGAAACTCATCCTCAAGCAATCCATTTAGAGAAGCCTTTGTTACACTAACTTCATCAAACCAAAATGTTCCCTTCTCCTTTCCAAGCTGAAAAGTAATGCGTGCGTGCCCGTTGTTTGCTTCGCTTGCCTTAAAACTGAATGTGTAAATAGTCCAACTCGTAGAGATTAAAAAATTCTTTCCGCCGTAACCGTTGTATGGCGACCGATCATTCATTACAGTTACATTAATTTGATGCTGTGCGTCGGAGCGGGCGGCAAATGTTGCGGTGTACAAAGAATCTTTCTGTAGAGTTAGCGTTGGCTGCTTGAACTGAACATGCCACTCTGTTCCAGTTGCTGTTTTAATTTCTATCTTAACACTGTAACTACCTTTGTAAAAGATTGTGCTGTCTCTCGAAGTATCCGCATCAGCGCCATTGTGTTCTTCTAAAGCCCAATTTGTACGCAGATTATTTTTCTCAAATCCACCGTTAATTATTTGCTCATTTTGCCCGGGAAGAATTGTGCCGCTATTCCAAGCTGATTTCAAATTAGCAGTTGTGGAATATTTCCATACAAGAAAATCATTCCAAAGACTATCTAGTATTCGTACATGTTTGTAAATAAGCTGCCCGCCGCTTTTTATTGGTTTAAGAATATTTTGCTTCCAACCTCTGTACAAAGAATTTTCATTGTTCGTTTCTACCATTGCCATAATCGGATCGTTTACCAAAGCTTTTCCCGTGTAAGGATTAACATGAGTGAGGAGTTGCTGCGCGTATTCTTTTTGAAGCATAATTAGATAAGGATCGAAATAGGTAATTACTTTGAAGTAGTCCGTTGCGTAATTTTTTATTGAGTCGGTATAAGTTACTCCATCAAACGGCTTGAACATTCTCGAAACATTCAAATTCATGTTGATGAAAATTCCGTTCTCTTTCATCCTAGCGATAAAATTTTCCATTAGATCAAGATAAGTTGGATTGAGCACGCGAGTATCGCTTCCCGTTAGCAAGCTTGGACCGCCCCAATCATTATCAATGTGATGAAACCGAATAAGATTGATTCCCATCTTGCGCATTCTTCCGGCAACTCCAGCAGCAACGTCTTTAGAAGGAAATGCACCACTCGCGACACAATTCCCGCCCCAAAATCGAATCTGCTTTCCATCTAAAACAAAATTCCCATTTGCATCGGCAGATACAAACTTCCCATCTAAAATTTTTGTGATTGTAAACTTTGGCAGGAAGCTTTGGGTTGTTGAGTCATTCCATGGCAAGTTGAAATTGAATCCGCCGGAGAAATTCTGAGCTAAAAGGGAAAATGTAGTGAGAATAAATATGGTAAGTGTTTTTTTCATAAATATCCGCCATATACATAAAGACGGAGCGAGCCCCGTCTTTATTAAGAAAATTCAACAATAATTTATTACTTGATTGCAACTATTTGTTTCAGCTTAATATCGCGCGACGAAGCTCCTATCAATAATTCATAATCGCCGCCATCAAGTTTCCAATCGTGTGCTTGCCCGTCAAAATAAGAAAGCGATTTTTTATCAACAGTTAAAGTTACGTTCTTCGTTTCTCCGGCTTTCAGTTCTACTTTTTTGAACGCCTTCAATTCTTTTGTTGGTCTATCAATTTGAGGTTTCTTTTCACCAACGTAAAGTTGAGCAGTTTCCGCACCATTTATACTTCCAGTGTTCTTTAGCTCGAATGAAACTTCAAAACTGTTTTCAGTTTCTTTTACGCTCAAGTTCGAATACTCGAAAGATGAATATGATAGCCCAAATCCGAATGGAAATAGAGGCTCGATATTTTTTGTATCGAAGTGGCGGTAACCGACATAAATATCATCAGCATAATAAGTACGTGCCGGAAAGGTTCTAAACGTTGGATATGCTGAGCAATCTTCCCAACGCTTTGGAAATGTAACCGGAAGTTTACCCGATGGATTAGAATTGCCAAGCAGTATATCGGCAATTGCGTTACCACCTTCAGTTCCGGCAAACCACATTTCTACAACACCGCTAACTTTGGAAAGCCATTTATCCATTACTACCGGTGCGCCGGTTGTAAGTATTACAATTACATTCGAATTAACTTCAGCAACTTTTGCAATCAACTCATCTTGCCCGTTTGGCAGAGCTAAATCTTCACGGTCGCGCCCTTCAGTTTCAATTTGATCCGAAGTTCCAACAAACAACAAAACTTGATCAGCCTTCTTTGCAGAAGCGATAGCTTCATCAAACAAATTGTTGCCCGGCTTATTCCAGCCTAAAACGGCCACAGCTCCTCCGCCATCTTCATAATATTCCATTTTGATTTTGTAGAGCTTTCCTTCTTCAAGTTGTACAGTATAATTTCTTGTTTCAACAGCGTGATTATTCCAATCATTTATTACAAGTTTGTCATCAAAGTATAAGCGAACACCGTCGTCAGTAGAAGTTCTTAAATTGTAGCCGCCGGTTTTCGGTGCTTTAACGTAGCCGCTCCATCTAACCGAAAAATTATCAACTCCAATTTCTTCAGCCGGACTTTTATCATCCCACTGAAATTTTACGTTCTTATCAATTCGTTTTAGCTTAGGCTCACCTTCCAAATTTTTGTTGTTGTAGTATTCGGCACTCAAGCCCTTCTTCTTCATCGTTTGATCTGTAAATAGAAATTCATTTTCAATTCCTTCCGCATCGCCTTCAAGAATAACTCCTTGAGCAAATTCAATTTTAACATCTGGAAGCTTTTTCTTTACTGCATCCAGCGGAGTAACCGGGTCAATCGGTGTTACGTAAGCACTTCCGCCGCCGCCGGTTCTTGCTTTAGCCGCACTTGGACCAATAACAGCAAGGGTTTTAAGCGTATTCTGTTTCAGCGGTAAAATATTTTTATCGTTCTTCAAAAGGACTATTGATCCAAGCGAAGTTTGATAAGCAATATTTCTGTTCTGTGGAGTATTAACAAGCGCCGGGTTTTCTTTCCATTCGGGCTGATCAAATAATCCAAGCTTGAATACAACAGTTAATATTCTTTTCACTTTATCGTCAATCGTTTTAATAGGAAGTGTTCCATCCTCGATTGACGGCATAAGTGTTTTTTTATTTAGGAATGTTCCCTCCGGCATTTCCAAATCCATTCCGCCCTTTGCTGTTGGTATTGATGAATGCACGGCGCCCCAATCGCTCATTACCAAACCTTTGAAGCCCCATTCCTTTTTCAGTTTATCAATCAGCAGATAATCATTCTCGGCGGCGTAGTGCATATTGACTTTATTGTATGAGTTCATCAGACAGAGCACATCTGCTTCTTGCACACCGGCTTTGAACGCCGGAAAATAAATTTCATTCAACGCACGCTCACTAACCAGAGCATCAACAAACATTCTTTCATGTTCGTGATTGTTGGCGGCAAAATGTTTTATTGTAGCTGCAACACCTTCTTTCTGAACACCTTTAATGTATTCAACAGCGATTCGGGAAGTTAGAAACGGATCTTCGCCAAAGCTTTCAAAGTTTCTTCCGCCCATCGGCATACGTACAATATTTACGCAAGGACCAAGAATAACATGTCTTCCCTTACCTTTAGTTTCTCTTCCTATTCCGCCGCCAACTTGATTAATCATTTCGGGATTCCATGTAGCAGCCATTGCAATTGATACTGGAAACGCAGTTGAAGGATTCCATCTTGCGCCTACAGGACCATCAGTCATGCGAAGTTCCGGAATTCCCAAACGAGCAATCGCTTTTGTTGCGAAGCCGGTTCCGCCAAGCAGATCAATCTTTTCATCAAGAGTTAATCTTGAAATTAAATCATTAACCCGCTCTTCAACCGGTAACAAGGAATTTTTATAGGGTAGTGTCTGTGCAAAAAGCATTGTTGAAAGTAAAACAAGTGAAAATATTTTTTTCATTTTTTCTCCTTAGCGTTCTTTGCTTACTCTGCGTTTAAAAATCTTCCCGCAGTGTAAGCAGAGTTTATTTGTTGTAATAATTATTTATCGTCAGGATATAAGCGCCGGCACCATATCCAACCATTGGAACGGCTCCCCCATAGTTCTCATCACTATCATTGTAAAGTTCGGCAATGAAATTGAAATTTAGTTTGGAGTATGAGGTTACCCAATCAATTAGCTGCTTTGCATCTTTTTTCATTCCGAAATCATTGAGAGCTATTGCAAAACGTAAATCCAAGAAAGCCCATTCGCTGTTCGTGTACCAGTCCGGATTGTTTAGCCTTGCAAAGCCATGCTTTTTATTTCTGCGTAGAGCTTTATCATATTCTCTAAAATGATTTAAGAAAAGGTCTTTGTCGCTAATAACGTTTTGAGTAAAGGCTTCAATCGTTCCGCCGTCATAAAAATCTTTTGTTGCCGGACTCTCTGCTTCGGCAAATCCTTTTATAAATCTGCCTTCATAGAACAGATTTTCTAATATTCCACTTTTCAGCCTTTCGGAAGCGTTCAAGTATTTTTGATATTTACCTTTGCCGAATGATTTGAGCAGCTCAGCGTAGTCTCTTAATCCGCTTGAGTTTACAATTGAAGTAAATGCTTGCATTCTACCGGGCAAATGCTGTTCCCAAGGACCGGATTCTTTTCTGATCAGATTATTCTCTTCGATAAAAGAAATAATTGGTTTAGCAATTTTTCTTGTGATTAATTTTTCGTTTGCTAAGAAAAATTCTTTATCGCCACTTTGGTTGATATAATCTGTAAACGCTGATAGGAACAAGCCAAATCCATCAAGCTCAATGTTCGGACCAAATTCATTGAAATCCGATTCCTCTTTACCAATACCGAAGTAGCGGCAGACGGAAAGCTGATAATCTGACTTTACACCATGGTCAACGCCATCTTTCCAGACAAAATTCTTATAGTATCCGGCGTCAGCATTCAGAAAAAAGGAAAGCGAGTTTTTTGCCTCGTCATATAAACCGGCTTTTGTAAGAGCCATTACAGCATAACAAGCATCTCTCAGCCAGCCAATATTCCAATTGCCGGGAGGAAGCGATGCTAAAATTTGTCCGCGTGATTTGGGGAATATTTCCTTCTGTGAAACTTGCGCCATCTTTAAAATCGAAATTGACTGCTCGTAAAGATTCTTTTCATCTTTTGTCAAACCGTTTGGGAAATGTGACTTATCAATTATTGCCCTCATAAAAGCCACTTCTTGTTTTACTAAGTCTGTATTCATGGCAAGAGAGCAATAATCACTTACCGCTTTTGTGTTGTTGTGAAGCGAATCATTAAATGAGAAGAAGAAATACTTAATTGCTTTTTGAGATGGTTTTTCAACCAGGCATGATTTGGTTATTACATCCGGATAAATCTTATCGAGAGCATAATCTAACTTTTCAATTTTGGTTTTATCGCCTTCAACAGCCGCAACAAATATTTTTTCTTGATTTGCAAATGGCGCAAAGTAGAATATGTTATAGCTTTTATACTCCACTTTAATTACGTGTGTATTTTGAACATAAGAGACGCGAAGTGACTTTGAGTTATCATTCGTCCTCAAACTTTTTATAAATGGACTTACCGGTTTAGCTAAATCATACATTTGAAAAATGTGCGGCGTAATTGATTCGATGATGTTCAGCTTTTCATTAAACACGGCAGCAATCAATCCGTTTGAAGTAGTGATTTGATAGAATGATTTTGCCGGAGGTTTAATATTTGTGCTCTGCGCAAAATCGTTAGCATCATAAATTCCTACTAGCCCGCTGTGAATCCCTCCGCCTCCGCCGCTATCATATACCCGGATAGCAAGAACATTTTCTTCTTTTAGCACACCCGCCGGAATTGCATAGCAACGTTGCGTATTCCATGCAGTTTCATTTTCCGGCGGAAATTTGCCCGACTTGCCAACAAGTTTTTCATTTATATAGGTTTCATCAGCGTCATCAATTTTTCCAAGATATACAAAAAGTTTTTTATTGAGTTGGCTTTTAGGTACTTGAAAATGTACACGGTACCATGCGTAGCCGTCATATTCCGGGTAACCTTGGTTTTCCCAGTTGGATGGCACATTTAGCAATTGCCATTTACTATCATCATAAATTTCTGTTTTGTAAGAAACATCATCGCCGGTAATGAAATGCCATTTTACCGGCAGTGATATAAACTGTGCTTTTAGCGTAATCGTAACTAATAAAGAGAGGAAAAAATATTTTTTCATTTTACTATCATCCTAATCTCATTTAATCAATAATTAATTTGGTAATCCCTTTTTTAACCTCTACAACTTGCGAATTCTTACTCCAATTGAATGCCCGCAAAGTAAAAGGCTTATCAGCTGTAATTGTTAACTCACATTTTTTGTTTACGGCAATTCTTTTTTGGCAGATAAGCGATGCTGTTGTTTCACCGAATTCTAGATTCTTAATTCCATGTTCATCTATTCTATTCAGATACCAAACCACTTCATTCTTTGCGGCATTAGCCTGGATACCAAGAATGTTTTCGATGAGTAACATTATAGGACCGCTTCCGCTCCAGCCGACAAAATCGGGTTTGGCGGGCAATCCGCGCATGTAAGATTCCGGAGCGCAGTTTTCCCAAATGGTTCCAGTCTCTTTATAAATTTTGCTCAACGCTTCCAAATATTTCATAGTAGCATTAGTTGCAAATTCACGGAAGGCATGTTCGTATCCATGTTTATCATTGAATGAAAATTTATCCAATCCTTTTATTACCATTAAATTTGTAGGAGCCCAAACTCCGCCGAGCCAATAATCACCGTAAGGTTTGTAATCTTTGTCATTAGCTGCCAGCGAGGGAAATGGAATGGTTCTCCAAAATGTATCGGGGTCTTTTAAATTTGCCATTAGCTTTTCAGCTTTATGCTCGTCACATAAATCTGCGAGCAGAGGCCAAAAGCTTGCAATCGTTTTCACTTTTATTTGATTACCGTTGTCATCAAGATCGTAATACATTCCATCTTCTTCATTCCACATTAACTTATTGATTCTCATCCCAATTTTGGCTGCAATTGTTTTATACTTATCTGCTTTAACATCTTCTCCAATCTCTTTGCTGATAAAAGAGATGTGTTCATAAAACATTTTCATTTGGGATGACATACAAACCCATGCAGAACCGTTTCGCGGAGTGTTATCCATCCCGGAACCAAGTCCGGTCTGCCAATATAAATCATGCGTTGTGTTTGGCTTTTTACGATTTATATCCAGCCATTCCGCATATTTTTCCAGAACAGGCAAAATTATCTTAAAGCGTGATTTATCCCCGGTGAGCTTGTAGCTTTCAATTTCAGCCCAGCCAAATAGAGGCGGATTAATTGTGTTTACTCTACCTTCATAAATATAATCTTCCCCATCAGCTTCTTGAATTTCCCGGCAGATGTAGCCGTTCTCGTATTGACGGCAATAAAAATTATCTAATGATTGTATCGCCGGAAAAATTGAATTTGCATAGCGGGCAAACATGATCATGAAAATTGTATCCCATTGGAAAACGGAAAAAGAAAATGCTTCATCAATAAAATTTGAAACGAATGGAGAGCCTTTCGGCGGTTTTCTATAATGATCGAAAGCTAACTCCCAAGCACGCCAGTAAAGATCAATCAATTCCGGGTTGTTAGTTAAAACCGGCTGCGGGAGTTTTGATTTGCTCTGTGCAAATGCCGGAATATTAGAATCTGTATAAGCTTTTTTTGAAAAATACATTCCGCGGTTGCGTGTATCTTCATATTGCGCGAATAGTACTGTTGTATATAAAAATAATAGAAATAGTTTTTTCATTTTGCACCAAAAGATTTAATAGGAAGATTCTTATCAACGAAATGTTATTTCATCTCAAGACAAATTAAACGGCGCGGATGAATCGGGGACTGCCCGCGCCATTTTCTAATTACAACTATGGTTTAATCAATCCAAGTGCTTTCAAATAACCTTGATTTATAGTGCAGTTTTTGAATTTACAATTCTCTAGTAAATCTGCTAAAGCTCTTTTAACAACTTCACGCGGAGGTTTTGCTTCTCTAACTTCTCCAAAATGTTTTTTAGGAGTCTCTGCATACTTTACAATTTCATCCCACTCTTTTGTCTTAACAAACTGTACCATTCCGCGTGACGAATCCATTTTTTTGTATGGCCAGAAGCACTAGCCTAATTCATGTTTTTCCAGTAATACTCTAAAGGTATCAATCCACGCATCTTCATTTTCGCCACTTTCGCCCAGGTACATCGGCACATTGTGTTTATTGGTGAAATCAATTACGTCTTGAATTTCTTTCTGTTCAGGAGGCATCCAATATCGGTGAAAAGTGTAAGCGAGGTTGTTTTCGTAAGGGGCGCCAAACATTTTGAAGTTTGTATTCCATTGTGCGCCGCCAAGAATTATCACATGGTTCTCATCAACTTCTCTTATCACTTTGGTAATCTTCTTATAAAGAGGCTCAAGAAGTTTGTTCAACTCTTCTTTGTTTGCATAGAAATGTGGAATCGGCTCATTCAGTAAATCATAACCAATTACAATTGTTTCATTCTTGTAACGGTCTGCAAGTTTTTTCCAAAGCGCCAGGGTAGTTTTTTGAGCTTGCTCGTCTTCGAACAACCATGGATAACTCCAACTGTCGTCAATGTTATCGCCGGTTTGTCCGCCGGGTGCAGCGTGCATATCCAGAATGACATAAAGATTTTCTTCGCGGCACCATTTAATTACATCATCAAGTCTCCGAAATCCTTCATCCAGCCAGATTTCGGGATGATCTTCCACAAGAAAGAGTTTGAAATTGAACGGTACACGAATGTGATTCAATCCGGAAGCTCTTATAAAATGAATATCCTCCTTCGTTATGTAATTATCACGAAAGGTTTTCCAGAAACTTCTGGCTTCATCCGCACCTACTAATTCTTTTATCGTGTTATCAATTAACCGGAACGAGCTAACATTCTGAAGCTTAAACATGTAGCCTTCGGGATTAAGCCAGTTGCCAAGGTTAATCCCGCGAAGCAAAAATTTCTTTCCATTCGGTTCAACAAAATGTTTTCCTTCAACTCTTACAAATTCTTTTGGCTGAGCTGTAAGGGAAATCAAAAATAACAGAGTCAAAGCACATGCCGATAAGATTTTTCTCATTTTATTTTCCTAAAACCAATTAGAGTTTAATTTCTTTCTCTTATCTAAAGATTGTTCAAGCAGCCATTCATATACCTTTGGATTGTTATAGGTCTCCGTCCATGAATCATGATTTGCTTCGGGATATAAAGTGAATTGCACATTTCCATTGCAGCGTTTGAGCGCATCAACGAGTTCTTGGCTTTTCTGCGGTGCCACAACGGGATCCTTTGCGCCATGGAAAGCCCAAACCGGAAGGTCGCCAATTTCACAAATCGTCCACGAATCACCCCAGCCGCAAATTGGAACAACAGCAGCAAGCCTATCGGAAATTTCATTGGCAAGTTTCCATGTTCCGTATCCGCCCATGCTTAAGCCGGTAACATAAATTCGGTTCTCATCAACATTATAGTTTTTAATTATTTCATCAATCAACGCAACCAACGCATTTGTTTTCCAGCGAATGCCGCTTGGGCATTGCGGAGAAATAACTATGAACGGAAATTCTTTCCCTTCTTCAATTAATCTTGGCGGACCATGCTTCTTTAGTAATTCAAGATTATCTCCGCGCTCGCCGGAACCATGAAGAAACATAAGCAGAGGCCATTTTTCTTTCTTTTCATAATCTTTTGGCAGAGCAAGTAAATAATTTAAACTAACTTTTTGTTCAAAGTTGGTTGTCATCTTTTTCTCAATCTGCTTTTTCATTCCGCTCTCCTTTACAACCAATCCGGATGAACAACCAAACAGCAAAACAAATACTGTTAACACCAAATAGATGAGTTTTACTTTCATTTTATCTCCTATTCAACAACTGTGAAAGAAGCTTCCTTTACATCAACTGAATTTGTACCTACAAACACTTTAAAATCTCCCGGTTCAACAACATGGTTCATGTTGATATCGTAGAATTTCAATTTTTCCGGCGTGATGGTGAATTCAACTTTCTTTGTTTCTCCCGGCTTCAAAGAAATTTTTACGAAGTCTTTTAATTCTTTAACGGGACGGGTAACGCTACCAACTAAATCTCTTATGTAGAGTTGAACAACTTCTTTACCTTCTACTTTGCCGCTGTTCTTCACATCAACAGTTACGGTTAGAGATTCATCTTTCTTAATATTTGTTTTGCTTAAAGTTGGAGCCGAATATTCAAATGTAGTGTAGCTCAAACCAAAACCGAATGGATAAAGCGGAGTATTTTCTAAATCCATATAGTATGAAGTGTAATGATCTTTATCATTGTGCGGTCTGCCGGTGTTTTTGTGGTTATAATAAATTGGAACTTGACCAACGTAACGGGGGAATGTAACAGTTAATTTGCCGCTAGGATTTAGATCACCAAACAATGCGTCGGCAGTAACAATGCCGGTGCTTATTCCAGGATACCATGCTTCAATAATTGCATCTACATTTTCTTGCAGCCAAGGAATTGTAAGAGGTCTTCCGTTCATCAGCACAACAATTACCGGTTTGCTGGTTTTCTTAAGTTCTTTAACTAAATCTTCTTGAACGCCGGGTAAATCTAAAGTTGCGCGGGAGTTTGCTTCGCCGCTCATACCACGGTGTTCACCAACAAATACAACAACCACTTCCGATTCTTTAGCTGCTTTAACTGCTGAGTCAAATCCACTCTTATCATTTCCAAGTATTTTGCATCCTTCGGCGTAATTAATTTTTACTTTGCCATCTAATTTCTTTTCTATTCCTTCATAAAAGGTTGTAACCATGTTGCTGTCGCCAAGAGCATCCCAACCGCCAAGAGGATTTGATTTGGATTTTGCAAGAGGACCAATCAGCGCAATCGATTTTAATGATTTGCTTAACGGCAAAATGTTTTTTTCATTCTTCAAAAGAACTAAAGTTTCTTGAGCAACTTCTCTTGTCGCGTCAACAATTTCTTTACTTTTTATAGTTTTCTTTTCTCTTTCAACGTCGCAATATTTATACGGATCATCAAACAAACCTAGTTTAAATTTAGCGATCAAGACACGGCGTACGGCATCATCAACCAACTTAATATCAACCTTGCCTTCTTTTACTAAATCTGCAAGATGATAGAAGTAAGCACTGGTTTCCATGTCCATATCAACTGTTGCTTTAATACCGAGTTCAGCAGCTTGCTTTCTATCTTTAGCAACTCCGTGTGGGATAAGTTCGCCAATTGAATTCCAATCGCTGACAACGAAAGCATCGCTTTTCCATTCGCCGCGCAAAATGTCTGTCATCAAAAATTTACTTGCGGAAGATGGAACACCGCCAATCTCATTGAACGAAGCCATCAAGGAACCGGCACCGGCTTCTACTGCAGCCTTGTAAGGTGGCAAATAAAATTCACGCAAGTTTCTTTCCGATAAATCAACCGTATTGTAGTCGCGCCCGCCTTCTGCACCGCCGTAAGCAGCATAATGCTTAACACAAGCCAGAATTGTATTGTTAGCGGATAAATCTTTTCCTTGATAACCTCGGACACGAGCGGCAGCCATTAGCGAACCTAAGTATGGGTCTTCGCCGCTTCCTTCCATAACCCTTCCCCAGCGTGGGTCGCGGGCAATATCAACCATCGGGTTGAATGTCCAATGAATACCGGCTGATGAAGCTTCTATTGCTTGCATGCGAGCGGATTTTTCTATCAATGATGGATTCCACGAACTTGCTTCCGCTATTGGAACTGGAAATGTTGAGAAGTAGCCGTGAATTACATCCAAGCCAAATATGAGCGGGATTTTTAATCTCGATTGTTCAACAGCTATCTTTTGCAGCTTCATTGTCTTTTCTGAGCTAACAATATTTAAGAAGGAGCCTATCTTTCCTTTTTTAATAAGCTCATCACTTGTTTCAGACGGCCTGCCTTGAGAAGCGCCGGTAGCCCAATCGCCGCTGTATTGAACAAGCTGACCAACTTTTTCTTCAAGAGTCATTAATGCCAGAACAGAATCTGCGCGTTGTGTATATGTTTTTTTCTGTGCGAAAAGAGCAGAGCAGATTAGAACAAAGAAAAACAATTTTTTCATTTTCAATTTCTCCTTTAAAGAAAGAGGCTTGTTACAGCCTCTTATTTATAGATTAATATGTTAAACCAAAACCAAATGGAAAGAGGGGCTCGTAATTTGCGTCGCCAATATTAATTGGAATTTGCTTCATGTTTCTTGGCCAGGAGTGAGGTAGCTTTCCGGTCGGCTTAAAATCACCAAAGAGAACATCAGCAACCCCTTGTCCTTCTGTTCCGGGAAGCCATGCTGCAACAAACGCATTTGCATTCTTTAATTCATTTTCAATTAACATTGGTCTGCCAGAAAGTAAAACAACTACAACCGGAACGCCGGATGCTTTTGCTTTTTCAATAGCGGTAACATCTTCTTTTGCCAAACTTAAGTCTTCACGGTCTCCAAACATTTCCGCGTAAGGGGTTTCACCAACAACTACAACGCAAACATCCGCGCCTTCAGCACCGGAACCATCTGCAGAAGTTGTTACAGTTGTTCCACTCGAAACAGTATTTTTGATTGCTTGAAGAATTGTCGTTCCACCCTTAATAACATTACCACTTTTGCTTTGCCAAATGATTGTCCAGCCGCCGCATTGATTGCCAATATCATCTGCGCTTTTTCCGGTTACGTGAATTCTTTTTAATTCTTTTGATATCGGCAAAGTATTGTTTTCATTTTTCAGCAATACTAAAGATTGGCGGACGGCATCGCGGGCAACTGCTCTGTGTTCCGGAGAGCCAACAGCCTCAGTTAATTTTTCATCAACTCCATAGTTTTCCCAAAGATTCATTTCTAATTTTACTTTCAGAATTCTTCCGGCAGCGTCATCAATTCTGCTCATCGGAACTTTGCCTTCGTTTACCAATTCTTTCAAGAGAGTGATGAACTGAACATAATTGTTAGGTTTATCTGTTCCGTTAGGAATCATAGCCATGTCCATTCCGGCATTAATAGATTTTTCAATAGCCGTTTTGTAATCTTTATCTAACTGGTCTATTGCAGCCCAATCCGAAACAACAAAACCTTTAAAGCCAAGTTCACCTTTGAGCAAATCTGTCATCAGATATTTGTTGCCATGCATCTTAACGCCGTTCCAGCTATTGTAAGAAATCATGATGTTCTTAGCGCCTGCTTTAATCGCTTCAACGTAACCAGGCATATGAATTTTGCGAAGAGTTGCTTCATCAACCTCAGTGTTGCCTTGATCTTTTCCGTTTGTAGTGCCGCCATCACCAAGAAAGTGTTTTACACTTGCAAGCACAGCCGTTTTAGCGGATAATTCTTTTGTTTGCATTCCGCGAACGTAAGCTGCACCAAGTTTTTTAACGAGGTCGGGATCTTCGCCATAACTTTCATAAGTTCTGCCCCAGCGTTCGTTACGTGCAACAGCAACACATGGTGCAAAATCCCATTGTATCCCGGTTCCTCTAATTTCTGCTGCTGTTATAGCGGCAACTTTTTCTACCAGCACCGGATTGCGTGTTGCGCCTAATCCAACATTGTGCGGAAAGATTGTTGCGCCATCAACATTGTTATGCCCGTGAACAGCATCAATTCCCCAAATGATTGGAATACCTAAGCGGGACTTCAAAGCTATGTTTTGATATTTCTCGTAAGCATCAGCCCATCCTTTTGCGGAAATATCCGGAACTTCGGTGTCGCCGCCGCAAAGCAGAGAACCAATTGCGTATTTAGCAATATCCCTGGGAGTTTTCTTGATTGCGTCTAAATCAACTTGAGTCATCTGACCAATTTTTTCTTCAAGAGTCATTTTGGAAAGAAGCTCATCAACTTTTTTGTTTAATACTTCTTCTTTCATTTTTTGAGAAAAGATAAGTGATGATCCTAAGATCAAAGCAATCATTATCACCTTAAATTTCATTTCATCCTCGTTTGTTTTTCTTTCGGCAGTTGTCTGTTAAATAATTGTGTTTTCCAATTCTAGTAGTTTTGTGGTTGAAAGCAGTAAAGCAAGGAAGGATTGAAGCAATCCCTCCCTTTAGAATTATATCTTTTTCAGTTCATTCCAAATAAGCGCACTGGAGCCAAGCACCGCAGCACCAGCACCTGGCAAAGCCGATGGAATTACTTTCACTTTATTTTT